>JANLUJ010000337.1:0-2853 GCA_031363425.1 Pirellula sp. | reverse complement strand
AGCCATGCCGATCCATTTTCAATCAACTCGTTGCAGCTGGTAAGTCCATAACGATTGTCGGCCGAACCCTTATCCAAATCCCCTGGCTCTTTTTTTAATTGATCGCGACTTATCGATAATGCGCTCACCGCGGTTGCCGTGGAAAGTGCAGACGTCGAGAGTGTGCCGTTCCAATGGCTTGACGATCCCTTGAGCAACACCAAATCCGAATGCAATCGTCCAATGGCCTGCTCGATTCGTTCCTTAAGCATTGGTAAATACATCATTACGTTAGCGGAATACGCAATCCATCGTAGGCAAGACGCACGTTTATCGGCAGTTTTGCGTTAGCAGATTCGTAGTCGACGTCATGCGACATGTGAGTCAGGTAGGTCATCTTGGGCTTGAGACTCGCTACAACTTCAAGGGCTTCGTCAACGGAAAAGTGGGTTGGATGAGGTGTGTAACGCAAGGCGTCCAAAATGAAGCAGTCAAGTCCTTGAAGGCGTTCGAGACTGGACTCGGAAATGAAATTCGTATCCGTGCAGTAGGCGACATTTCCGAATCGGAATCCTAACACATTGCAATTGGGTCCGTGCACAAGTGGTATGGGTTGCACAACAGTGTTGAGTACTTTGAATTGCGCTGTTGCAATGCGATGGATTTGCAATTGAGGGGCAGCCGCTGCGTGCGTAGGTTCCCTTCTGTCGAAAGCGTAATCGAATACGGATCGAATACGAGCCTCTACCTGCTCGGCACAATATAGCGGCACAGGATGGCCAAGAACAAATGGGAACAATCGTAAGTCATCTAATCCGTGCAGGTGATCCGCGTGCTCGTGAGTGAACAGAACGGCATGCACCATCCCAATTCCCTCTCGCAAAAGCTGATGTCGCAAGTCAGGTGATGTGTCGATGAGGAGGTTTCCCTCAGGTAGCCCCAATATGGCCCCCGAGCGGGTTCGATTGTTTCTTGGGTTGGAACTTGTGCAAACCGAGCAATCGCACCCAATGGCCGGAACGCCCACGCTCGTTCCTGTCCCGAGCAAAACCAATTGTCCTTTGAAATCAATCGAACGAAACCGTCTTTCCACCGCGCAAGTCCTAACCGAGTGTTTTGTCTTTCCAAGCAGTGTACTTGAATTTCCCGCCGTTCCCAAGTCGAACAATCGCTGCAACCCAAACTCAAGCGATTTGTTTCATTTTCTCTCCGCCGACGACCGATCCCTGAAAATTGAGCGAACGAGCACCAGGATGCCAATTCCACAATGACCGTTTTCATCGCGCATGGATGCTGCGAAAGAACACCCGACGTTCTTTTCACAAAAAGCATCCTATAGCCATGGCACGAAAATCAAAACGCGATGATCTGGCAGCTCTCAAAGCCGCAACTAGCAAGCAACCTAAAACTGATCTAGGCAGACAACCTCGCATAGTCGGTTGGCTCGTGTTGATTGTTGGCGGATTTAGTTCTTGGTATTGGTATAGACCACTTCCAGATAACGTCAGCCAAACGATTCACTCCACCCTCCCGCCGGAATGGCCCACATCGATTTCTGGTCCGAAGAGTCTTTGGAGCGAACAGAACCTAATGGTACCAAGCACTCTGGAGGCATCAGATACCTTGCCTGAGCCTCGAAGCGATTTTGGGAACCAGAGGGCAGATGAATCGAGATTGATTGGGGCGCCCAAGGTAACTCTTGTACCGTTCCATGAAGTTCAGCAGGATATTCGCGAGGTACTAAAAAACCAACACGTGCCTGTAGTGCCCATCGCTCCCGACATGAAAATCCACAATAGCGCTTCCAACTCGCCACAAGTGTGGATCCCCGAACATTCTCGAAGCAATAGCGTTGTTGGGTCGACTCCATCAACCTCAAATTGGCCTGATGAAGGCTACTTGCCTCCTGCAAGAATCCAGAGAGAACAACGACGATCAGCCGTTAAAATCACCACTCAAATCCCTCCGCTATTGGAAACCGGCATGAAATCGATTCGAACTAGCGACTCAAACGACTCGATCGGGGCCAGCTATGCGGCAAACCCGAAATCGTCTGAAACCGATTTGGCGCCTACGCCCCAACCCTCTCGCCAGCCACAATACATCCGCCAGCCAAAGCGCGAAAAATAGTTCATGACGCCCCCATTTTTTCCTTACCTTTTTTTGCCATTTGACGAGCTTATAAATACGGGTGTTTTTAGGCAGAAACATGTGAAGTAAAAAATGAGGGAGATGGTAGCATTGTCGTCTTGCTGTCCTTAGAAGTTGAAATCACTCTCCAGCTTTTTTCGATAGGATCGCCGATACGGACGATCCGATCGGATCAAACTATTTTTCACCTACCATTTTCTGCCAGACCTTTGCTTCACAATGACACCTCCCATTTCCAACTACCGATTGCTCGACTTTGGGCAGGGACGGAAACTGGAGAGTATCGGTGACATAACTGTCGATCGCCCTTGCCCTGGTGCGACATGTCCCAAAAAGGCGCCAAGCCTTTGGGAGCAAACGGACCTTTCCTACGGAATCAAGGCAGAGAAGTGGTGGCATTATCTCAAACCGAAAGTATCGAATTCCGAATGGCTCCAAAAAAACTGGTTCTGTCTTTGCGATGGCATTCGCATGTCTCTCAGACCAACACCGGCTGGACAACTCGGTGTTTTCCCTGAGCACTGGTCGCATTGGCCTTGGCTATTGGAAAAACTGAAGCTCGATCGCGTAGGCAGCGATGCACCACCGCGGGTTCTCAGCCTTTTCGCTTATACGGGTGCAACCACTTTGGCGCTAGCTCGAGCAGGCTGTGCCGTAACGCACGTGGACGCCTCAAAACCGACGGTCGCCTGGGCTCGCGAGAATTGCGCTTATTCTGGTCTC
>JANLUJ010000293.1:0-1857 GCA_031363425.1 Pirellula sp. | reverse complement strand
CGCGTATCAACGACGCTTTGATCGCGTGTTCGTTCGGGAGGCAAATACGGTAACTCACCAAGCAATTGGCCTGGCGACGTAACTTGTTTTGAAAGTGCGCCTTCGAGCGCTTTGGCGAGCATCAAGTCACCAAGTAGGCATGTTTTATCGGATTTACGCCGGAGGATGTTGGCGGGAGTAACGTTGCGGTGAATGACCTTTTCTGAATAGGCTTTCTCGAGAGCTCGACCGATGTCAATTCCGACTCGCCAAACGTCTCGCCAATCGAGCATCCCTTCAATGCCGATGCGATGAATGACCTCCGTCATGCTTTCGCAGTCGATATACTCCATGGCGGCCCAACAGAATGGTCCGCTCTTTCCTGCGTTCCAAAGAGATACGATGTTCGGATGCTTGATAGGCAACATCGTTTTCATCGCTCGGACAAATCGCTCCTTTTCCTCTTCGGTAGATGTGCGGTCTGGCGAAAGAACTTTCACCGCAGCCGTTCGGTTCTTCTCGGTATCGGTCGCTTTGAACAGAAAACCGGTGCTACCGGCCGTGATGATTTTATCCAAGCGATAGTGCGCAAAACTTTGACCGACGAGATCTTTCAACGCAAGAGTTTTTGGCTTGGGCATCGCGGCCGCCGCTTGTGGAATCCCTCCCGGCAATCGCATGGTATCAGGGTCAATGTCGCCAATCGCATAGCGAAACACGGTACTACCTGCCTGAAATTCATCCCCCGGCTCGAGAGTTTTTTCCTGGACAACAACGCCGCCTACAAGCGTGTTACCGCCGCCAGCATCCAACAATGTCAAAGAAGATCCAGAGAGAGTCACTTTGCAATGAATACGGGAAATGAATGGGTCGTTGATTTTCGTATCGCTCTGTTGCCCACGACCGATCACAATTGTTTGCCCATCCTCGAGAGAAAAGACTCGTCCTTTTTCGGGACCGCCAACGAGATGGATTTTATGCGTCATAAATAGACCTATTGGAAACCGATTGCTCAAAAGAAAATGCAGCTGAACGGATTATTGTAGACACAAGTAGGCCTTGCAAGTTATCTTGATTCCGATTCCCGGTCTCAAAACCGATTCCTTTTTTTGATGTTTTTGCCGCAGGTAGCCAGGAATTCAATGGATCCGTTCGATGCGCCTACCGTTGATCCGCAAAAGACCGCGCCGCTTGCAGGTACGACCCTAATCCCAGATTCGTTGTTTGGTCGTTTTGGAAAGTATCAGATCATTGAAAAAATCGGCCAGGGTGGTATGGGGGCGGTTTATCGAGCAAAGGACTCTGTACTCGAGCGACAGGTTGCGATCAAAGTACCGCTGCTGGATGCGCACGATCGAGCGTCGACTTTGGGGCGATTTTCAAGGGAAGCCGTGGCGGCCGCGGCTTTACGTCACCCGTCGATCTGCCCTGTATTTGAATTCAGCGAGTTCGAAGGCATTCCTTTTATCGTGACTCCATTTCTATCAGGGAAATGTTTGCAAGAAATACTCGATGAAGATGGAACTTGGTCGGCCAATCGATCATTGACGCTTGGAATTCAATTGGCCAATGCACTCCAATACGCGCACCAACATAGCATCGTGCATCGCGACATTAAACCTCAGAACATATTGATGGAAAGCGACGGAACACCGATCATTTTGGATTTCGGACTTGCCAAAGTTGAGAATACGAATCAACTGCAATGGACACAGTCGGGGGAGGTTCTCGGCACGCCAGCCTACATGCCACCTGAACAGATCGATGGTTCTGTTGGGGTCATTGGTCCTGCAAGTGATATCTACGCACTGGGAATGACCATGTACCGCATGTTGACTGGGCGAACTGCATTTTCGGGCGAACCGCAATTCATGGTAC
>JANLUJ010000255.1:0-5964 GCA_031363425.1 Pirellula sp. | reverse complement strand
CGGCCTCAATGGCCTCTTCTTCGACTCTCCCATTAACAAATACACCTGCACAGTTCAACGCGATGAACACGTCTGGGCTGGTGGGCGAGGGAGAAGACGCTCCGAATTTGGTTGAATTTGCGAAGGCGCTTCAGCAAGCTGGCGTTCGCTTCTTCGTCGCAGATTGGTGTCCATTCTGTTCGGAGCAAAAGGCACTATTCGAAGACGGTGCTCAATTCCTACCATTCATAGAAATGTCGAATCCGGATCGCACTCGCAATGCGACTGCGATTAGCGAAAACGTAACAACGTATCCGACTTGGGAATTTGGCAACGGGCAGCGAGTTACTGGGGTGCAGACGCTGCAGCAGCTTTCGACACTTTCCGGCGTTGCAATTCCAACGGGCAGCAACCCGACATTCACCGTCATTCCAAACCAAACGGTGCTCAATGGTTCACCGTTGCACGTGCCAGTGGATGCTTATGATCCCAACGGTGGTCCACTTACAATTACTGTTGCCAGCAGTAATCCATCCGTGATCTCTGCGGAAATGATTACCAATAACAAGTCGTGGAAGTTGACAGTCAATGGCTACGGCGAAATGGTGTATCGATTTTTCGCTGACGAGGCGGCTCGACCTGTAGGGCGCATCGAATCGCTCACGAACAGTGGTTTTTACAATCAAACGGCGACCAGCAAAATCATTTTCCATCGGGTGATCGACAACTTCGTGTTGCAAGCTGGTGATCCAACCGGTACGGGCAGCGGTGGTTCGACACTCGGGAACTTTGATGACCAATTCGACGTTGATTTGCAACACAACCGCACCGGTATTCTTTCCTATGCGAAATCGAGTGACGACACCAACGATTCTCAGTTTTTTATTACCGAGGGGCCTCAACGGCATCTCGACTTCAATCACTCTATCTTTGGTCAGTTGATCGAAGGGGATGCGGCTCGAGAAGGAATCTCTCGTACTAAAGTGACCAACGATCGCCCGGATACGGAAATTTCGATCAAGTCGGCAGAGATTTTCAATGACACCGAGAACGGGTTGATTCGATTGAAGGCGCTAGCTAATACGGGCACTTCGACCATAACCGTGACGGTCACAGACTCAATGGGCAATACGTTCTCGAGAACTTTCACAGCCACCGCAGCCGCAGACACAGCCAACGGAGCACCGTTCCTCAATGACATCGTTGTACCACCGATTGCCGCGGGGCAAACAGTTAGCATCCAATTGTCGTCGCAGGATGCCGTGGCTCAAGCCGTTGTATACGAGGCCACGCGACGTGGCTCAGTCGACTATCAATTCAATGTGAATGCAACGACCGGTGTCCTAAGTGTCACTGCGCCAAACAATTTCACTGGTGCCTTTGAGTTGACGGCTAGCGTTCGGTCCGCTGATCAATCTTCGGTCACAACCGGCGACAAATTTGATACTCAAGTCTTGCGATTCAATGTTGCGGCAGCGACAACTGCACCCACCAGCATCGATTTGGCAGCGGCCAGCGATTCGGGTACGAGCGACTCTGACAACATTACGAACGCAGCCACGATGCAATTTGTTGTTAGTGGAACAACGGCCGGCGCAACCGTGAACTTGAAAGTTGGCGATCAAGTGGTCGGCACCGCCGTGGCCGCTGGAGCCGCCACGACCATTTCAACAACGCTTGTTTCGCAGCTTGGTAACGGCACACGCAGCATCGTCGCTACTCAGACGCAAAGTGGCTCAACCAGCGCGGCATCACCTGCCCTCTCGGTTACTTTCGATTCGACCGCTCCGACCGCAATTGCTGCCTCCGGATTGCCTACCAGCGCTAACGTTGGCAGCAATTTGAATTTCGATTTGGCAGCTGCGGAGGAAGGCCAAGGGTTGCGATACTCGTTGGAGAATGCGCCGGCTGGTCTAACAGTCAATGCGACAACGGGCGTCTTGACCTGGACCCCCATTGCTTCACAATCTGGTCCTCAAACTGCCAACCTACGTTTGACTGACGCGGCGGGAAACTCACAAACGCAGACGATGGCTATCACCGTCGCGGACACAGCCAAAGTTGGAATCAGTTTGCAGCTGTTTGATGCGACCAATACGAACGCTGTAACTTCCGTGAGCCTTGGACAAGAATTCATCTTGCGCATCGTGCTCAACGATTTGCGAACAGGCGGCAATCCCGAGGGGGACGGCGTCTTCTCGGCCTACATGGACATCGAATTCGATGCCAATATTCTTGAACTTGTTGGTACTACACCTGTCACCTACGCGTCGTTGTTTGGAAATGGACGAAGCGTACCAGGAATCAGCACACCGGGGTTAATCGATGAGCTAGGTGCCTTTTCGAGTTTCAACGTCGGGCCAGGCCGAGATCCCCAAACACTCGCTACAGTTCGCATGCGAGCCAAGGCATCGGGACAAGCGTTGCTGAGTTCCAATCCTGCCGAGAACGCAAGTCGCGGCATCACCATTTTCAAAGAGGATGTTAACGTGCCCGCAAGTCGGGTGACGTTTGGCACCGCCAACTTGGCGGTGGGCCAAAACTTCGTAGCCGTGAATGACTCATTCAATTTCAACGAAGATAGCAACAATAATTCCATAACCGTCCTTGACAATGATACGATTGTCGCCGGTACGAATACGGTACTTATGTTGCAGTCGGTCTCAACGCCGTCGCGTGGTGGCACCGTCTCGATCGCGTCCGACAATCGACGCGTGATCTATACGCCAGCCGCCAATATCAACGGCTCCGAGACCTTTACTTACACGGTGCGAGATCAGACAGGAGCATCGGCTACCGCAACCGTGACTGTAGGGCTCACGGCCGTGAATGACAATCCAGTAGCGGTGAACGATTCTTTGGATACGGTCAAGACCACCGATAGCGATGTCTTCATTCCAGTGCTCACCAACGACACGTTGGGTCCTGACACTGGCGAAACGCTAACAGTTACAGCCGTCGGCACTCCATCGCAAGGCGGTACGGTACGCGTTGGAACGGCGGGCAGCGGCGTCGTCTATACGCCTCGAGCAAGCTTTACCGGTGTTGAGACATTTACCTATACGATTAGCGATGGCAACTTCGGGACATCTACAGCCACCGTGACGGTAACCGTATCTCCAGCCGTTCCTCCGCCAACCATTGTCGGTGAGTCCTTTACGATCAATGAAGACGCTGCTGCAGCTGACTTCAATGTGCTTTCGAATGATACCCCCGCACAGACGGGGGATACGCTGACTATTACAAACGTGACTTCGCCGAACGGGACCGCAACCATAACGAACAGCGGTACGCGATTGAACTTCGCCCCACGGGCGAACTTAAATGGACCAGCAACCGTGGTGTACACTGTTCGTGGCAGCAATGGCGGGCTTGCAAGTGGTACCGTGACTTTCAACATCACCGCGGTTAACGACGCTCCAGACGCCGTCAACGATGCGTTACCAGCGCTCTCGGCCCCAAATCAGTCGCTCAATGTGCTTGCCAACGACGTGAATGTGGATGCTGGCGAGACACTTACCATCACCGCCGTAACGCAACCGGCTATAGGCCAAGGGACCGTGCAGATCGGTCCAAATGGCCAGACCATTTTGTATACCGCGCCGAATACGGATTTCACCGGAACAGTTACCTTCACCTATACCATTGGCGATGGCAACACTTTAACCGATACGGCAACAGTCACATTGACCGTGAGCAATTACACGCCTCGCGAAGTCGGAATCCACATTCCATTGGAACTACAAGGACTTCCGTTGACCGTGGAAGTGATTCCACCGTCTGGCAGTTCCGCTAATGCTACTGCTATGCCGCTGGTCTTCACCGCCGACGGCGCGAAGGTGGTCAATGTTGGCCCAGGTGACTATCGATTCAAGCTACCCGACCTGCCATTCGTGGCTGGTGGCGACCAATCGGTGGTGGTTAGTTCCGCGGCAACTGCGACAAGCTCTCTGACGACAGCATTTAATGTTGGAACACGCGAAGCGCGATACATTGATATCCGCGATTTCATGGGACAGAATCTGCGACGCGGCATTACTACGGCAGTGACTCCGAACACAGATTCCGTTTGGAACAATGGTCAAGGTGATTGGAAAAACTTCAGCAACGTTAGAGTGTCCCTCAACAACTCGGGTGACCAATTAACGGTTCGGGCTACTAACCCATCCAATCAAAACGTTCAAGCGACATTGCCAGTCAGCGATTCCAAGGTTGTGCTTCGAGGCAAAGAAGGGAACTCATCGCTCTTCCGGATTCAAGCCGCACCTTCCGAACTGAACTTCACTCCAGCTACTACCACAACATCGACGACAACCGGTTCAGGTGAGGGAGAAAATAATCCTGCGTCAACGCTCCATCCAGCCCTTGTCGATCAAGCGATCCAACAAGTGCGAGGAAGTATGGCCAACACTGATGATTTGGATGCGTTGAAACCAATATCCAACGGTTATCGACGCGGCTTCAGAACGCGGTAAAATACGGCACGTCAAAGTGTGGGACGGCGGTCTCCGCCGTGGTTGTTCAAGGATCCATCGGTGGGGACCACCGAACCACAATTGGTATGAAATCGATTGCTAGAAAATCCATTGCGTTGGTTCTTTATTGCACTCGTCTGTTTTCTGCCGCTCCACATTTCAGCTGTCGCTATCGATGTGTGGTTCGTACTTCCGCCCAAACCGATAGGCGATGGACCTGACTACGAGGCTATTGGGTTTGGACTGAGTAAAGGATACGGTTGGTCTACATCCTTTTCTGACCCTGAATGGAGCCGGGCCTACGAAGATGTTCAAGATCCGATTGTTGGACTTGATTACTCCGTTCAGCTTGCCCGCCGCGGGCCGATCGTTGCAGACACGAACCGGCCACCCCTCCTTCCGGCTTTCATCGCGATGGTCTACCAATGGGTTCCGCGTGGTCCGATCGCCTTTGGTTTCATTCGTGTCGCGCTGGCTTGCAGTCTCGCGATTGGCTGCGCGATGGCTGTCGCTTGGGGCGTTGCTATCGCCAAGCAAATGAAGCAGGGCAAGGGCTCCCTCTCTCCAAGCATTCTGGGTATATCCTTGATTGCAATAGTCTATTCCGAACGCAATCTGCGGAACTACACGACCGACTTCTCAACCGAGCCGTTCTCGCTCCTATTGACTCAAGCCTTTCTTGTTGTCGCATGGTACGGTTCACAGAAAGAAAATTGGAAGTGGGCGGCCGCGACAGGTGCCATCTTCGCTGGCATGTATTTTTGTCGTGGCGTGTTCGTGCTTTGGGTACCGTTTGTGACCATTTGGTTGGTAGCTATCGGCTGGGCAACTGGCCCGAGATCCACACGGCTCGGAGGGCCATGCTACGGTTTACTCAACCCATTGCGCTGGGTACTTGTTTGCATGTTGACGTTTGGATTGATAAGTTCGATTTGGTGGGTACGAAACAGCATTGTCCTCGAGTCATTTCATCCACTTGGTACCAAGGGTTCGACTACCCTGATGGGAGGCTATTGCGACGAGGCGTATCAGGCCGAGGGATTATGGCAATTCGCTCCAGAACGAGAATTGCGTTTCGAGTTAGAATCAAAATTGGATTGGAATAAAACTTCGGCCAAGGACCTTAGGGACCTCGAGTTGGAAATAGAAAGACAAGCCAAGTTCAAAGTCAATCAATGGTTGTCCGAAAACGTTGAACGGCTACCAGCCTTGGTCCTAAAGCGAGTGATAACAGAATGGAATCCATATCGAGGAAAGGCACTAATCATGAAACTACTTGCTTTGATCGGGGGCGTTTGGCTAATACGATACAACCGAGTTGGGCTCATTTGGCTATTGGGACCGCTCGTAATAAACACGGTGATCGTTGCGATGACCTACAGCATAGGTGGACGCTTTTTGGTGCCTACCTACGGTGCAACATATATTTTAGCGGCCTTCGGAGTCGCTGGGATTGTTGAAGCCTTGAATCGTTTTACCCCGTTGAATCGCTTTATTCCGAGGCGTAGGC
>JANLUJ010000157.1:0-1387 GCA_031363425.1 Pirellula sp. | reverse complement strand
TTTAACAGTCGTATCCAATCGATCAAAAGCGCCGCGCGAGGCTTTAGAAACTTTGAAAACTACCGAACACGAATCCTATTCTTCTGCGGACGGCTGGAGCTAATTCCCAATGTTTCCAACCATTAAAATTGGCGAAGAACCGAAATTTGTACGCGAGGCGACAGCGTGATATAAACCTCTCTTAATCTCATTTAGCGTGTATTTGAGATTCCTAAATTGTATTTGTAATGTTTTTTTGAGGTGACTCATGAATCGTTCCTTAGTACGTCGAAGCAAGGGATTCACTCTGGTTGAACTCTTGGTTGTCATTGCGATCATTGGGATTTTGGTAGGACTTCTTTTGCCGGCCGTGCAAGCCGCGCGAGAAGCGGCAAGACGAATGCAGTGCTCTAACCACATGAAACAATGGGGATTGGCCTTCCACAACTTTCACGATGCCAACAAAAAGTTTCCGAAAGGCTCGTCCAACGGAGCTCTAAAACGACAGACTTGGGTAATGTACCTTTGGCCCTACGTTGAGCAGTCCGCCTTGTACAATAACTCTGACTACAAGCAGCATTTCTATTTGCCGCCAAATACAATCCCCAAGGCACAAGCTAACGGCGATGGCTTGACGGGAACGACTGGACGACGAGTCCCCATTTATCTTTGCCCGAGCGACAATGGCCAAATTGACCAAGACGACCATCCAAACTATCAGAGAACACGTGGCAACTACGTTGTGAATTGGGGCAACGTTTGGTACGGGCAACCGGATAGCTCGACCCCTCCTCCACCAAATAAGGCTCCATTTTACAATGTCAATGGAAGTCGCGGAACTCCTGGAGTGGTCACGTTTGGCGGCCTTTCCGATGGTTCCTCCAATACGCTCTTGATGTCTGAATACCTTTTAGCAAAGAGCCGTCAAGACAATGACTGGCGTGGAGATATTCACAATGACGACGGTATTTTCCGTTTTCACACTTTGCTCACTCCTAACACATCTTCACCCGATATTATTCTGAATGGTTGGTACCAAGTTACAAACGACCCAAGGATGCCCGCTGCTACCGGGACCCAACAACGCAATGCAGCCAGAAGCCGACACACCGGGGGCGTGAATGCAGCGCGCTGCGATGGTTCGATAAGCTTCCTTTCGGACGGGGTTAATTTGTCTGTTTGGCAAGCCATGGGGTCCATGGATGGCGGCGAGGTTGCCAACATCGACTATTGATCGTCAAGAGAAAGTTTGAGTCGAAGCTTCACTTGAGCCGCGGGCGCTAGCGCGGATTATTCATCGAGTATATCGATTTTCAATTGTCGCGTGATTTTTGGGTGTTGCCCATTGATGTGCGAATAAATTCGCTTTGCGGACAGACCGCCCCCTACCCCCCGGAAGTGTTTTTAC
>JANLUJ010000112.1:0-3098 GCA_031363425.1 Pirellula sp. | reverse complement strand
GCCAAATGCGCCATAGACGTATCGCTGGTCACGATCAAATCCAAGAACTGAAGGATGGCACTCGTATCCATGAATGCACCGCTAGTCTTGTCGATTTCTGGTGGCAAGCAATAAATGATCTTGCTCCCTTTCCATTCTTTGAGTTGCTCAGTTCCAGCACCTTGTTGCAGACTGACCAATTGGATTCCGTCGATGTCAGCCAACGGCGTCAGGGCACGGAGTGGTACGGATCGAAACATGTCGGCCTGATGGTCGGGATTGCCTTGCCATACGATTCCAACACGCAGTTTCGCCGGAGGTAATTCCCGAGCGAGGACCCCTCGCCAATAATCGATCAAGTTTTTTGGAATATCAATATAGGGCACATGGCTTGGAATATTGGTATCGTCGATTTGCAATACTTGAGCCACATCCAAAAGGGAACAGTGGTAATCAAATGGCTGATCGATTTTCAGCGAATTGGGTATAAGGTAATCGATACCCTTGCAGCCTTGGAGCAACGCGAGGAGCGGTGGCTGAATATGCGCAATAGTTGTCGCGCCCCGATCCTTCAGTTCCTTGGCGAATCGAATAAAGTGGATTGTGTCCCCGAGTCCCTGTTCGCAGTAAAGCAAAACGGTTTTGCCATTGATGGGCTCTCCTTGCCACTTGGGTTGTTGGTAAGGATGCTTGATCGCTTCGGCACATTGCCAACGGTATGCGTATTCACGCCAACCTTCTTCGAAATTCCCTTGGTAGAGATGAATGACCCCTAGGTTGCGATGAAGCTCTGCATCGGCAGGATTGAGTTGCATCGCTTGTTGGTAATACTTGAAGGCAAGATCTACGCGACCGGTCCACGCATGTAATGTTCCTCTATTGCGATAGGCATTGAAATAGTCAGGAGAGAGGTCGATCGCCCTTTGGAAAGCGTCGTCCGCTTCTTGTACACGTCCTAAATAGCGTAGTGAATTACCCAGATTATTCAGGGCGACGGGAAATTTGGGTTGCAAGGCCAGGGCCCGTTGGTAGGCGTCCACCGACTGCGCGTATTTCCGCAAATCATGAAGTGCGATGCCGAGATAGCACCAACCGTTTACGTGATTTGGCTCACGTTGCAAAACCGAGCGATAAACTTGTTCTGCATGGGTTGCGTTCCCTTGTTGATGCACTTGCCAGGCTTGGGCAAGTAGTTCGTCCGTGTTAGGCATTGTCGAAGATGATGAAGGTATTGCGAATCGTTAAAATGGCTCTGTGGCCCCAGTCGCACTCGGCAGGTGCGACCTACCGTAGGTCACTCTTGCCGAGAGTAACTCTACGCTGGCAGTACAGCATGAAAATGCTTTATAGCGTTCACCATTGGGCCTTAGCTCACCATTGGCCCAACTCTATTTTTTAGTCCCGATACAGTATACCGAAGTACGCGTTCGTACAATTAGGTCGTCGCCAAGAACAGCTGGTGACGCAAGGCAGCCAGCATCGAGCGTGTTCACACCAAGTTGCTTTCCATCGATGGAATAGACATGCCCTTTTCCTTTCTCGTCGAGACAATAGATGCGGTTGCCAGCTAAAATCGGCGAAGCGCTAAAATCCCCCCCGAGTCGTTCTTGCCATACGACCTCGCCCGACGATCGCTTCATAGCAGTCAATACGCCACGGTCATCCAACGCACAAATCATGTCGCTCCCAATGAGCAGTGGTGACGGCTTACTTCCTATCGCTTTGGAAGCTTCCCACGCAACATGCGTTTGAGTTATGTCCCCCTTGCCACCAGCTCCAATTGAGATCAGTTTTCCTTTGCTAAAGCCAGTGTTCAAAAAGATATGTTCGCCATCGAACAAAGGTCTGTTGGCTGATGAAAACTCGGAGTAGCGCACTCGCCAAAACTCCTTGCCATTGTTAGGGTCGTAGGCAAGTACCGCCTTGGAGGTGGTGCTGATCATCTGGATTTGTTTTTCAGCACTTCCCAAAATCGGGACTTCAATAACTTGGGGTGTGCCAAATGCTTTTTTGATGTCCCCATCCTCCGTACCGTAGTCTACGACGCGGTCGATTTTCCAGACAGTTTCACCCGTCTTTTTGTTCAGGGCCACGACAAATTGTTTGTCATAGCCATCCATATGGTAGATGAGCATATTACGAAACAAGATGGGCGAGGAACCGGAACCTCGATAGTGATTGCATTGCAGATCACGTCGCTGCCACACAATCTCGCCGCTATCCGGCTTGAGGGCTGCGGTCCCATATGCGCCAAAGGAAACGTAGAGATATTGACCGTCGAGAACGGGGGTGGGTGAAGCATACGAATTGAATGCATGAAAGTCCTTTTGTGTTTCGGAATTGGCGAACACCTCTTTATTCCACCGAATGGCGCCCGAATTGCGGTCCAATGCGACGGCCGACATACTCAGCCCATTTTCCGTGGCAGTTGTAACGAAGATGGCGTTTCCCCACGCGACGGGAGAGGACCACGCTTTGCCGGGGATGTCCGTCCGCCAACGGACGTTTTCGGTTTCGCTCCAATTCGTGGGCGGGTTTGCTGCTTGGTTTGCATGTCCATCGCCAGTCGGTCCTCGGAACTGAGGCCAGAAGGCACCGCTTGCGGATTCGATTTCTTTTGCGGACCAAGCCCAGCCTACTGCGTAGGGATCTTGGGCGTGAGTTAAATCAACGTTTTCGAGCGTAGAAACGAACATCCCGATCGCGAGAAGTCGGAGGAGATTCAATGGGAAAGGCATATAGTTGTCGTTTGTTCACGTAGGTCCGGCTGTCCTCAGCCGGACAGGATATGTAGGTCCGGCTGTCCTCAGCCGGACAGGAGTTTGAGCTTTAGCACCCGCAGATGCAGGCGAGCTTAGTATATTCCAAAATGGGACGCTTGAACGTGGAGCTGGCTGGAATATGTTTTTGGCGCGTGGCAGTCTGAAACCTACCATTTGAGCCTGAGGCGCTACTAGCCGATCAATGCCCAAGAAATCGGCTAGCGCCTCAGGCTCAAATTTACAACTTCGGTACTTTGCAAACTGCCGATAGCCTTAGTCGAGCGGCAGGCTGAAAAGTACCAGTAGCACGACGCGCGAGCTAGTGAATTGGAAGCTGGAATCACTAGCTTGCGCGTC
>JANLUJ010000099.1:0-16111 GCA_031363425.1 Pirellula sp. | reverse complement strand
TTTAACCCTACCTAGCACGACGCGCAAGCTAGTGATTCCAGCTTCCAATTCACTAGCTCGCGCGTCGTGCTACTGGTACTTTTCAGCCTGCCGCTCGCCTTATTGCGCATCAAGCAACGAAGCAACTTCGTTGGCTGGGCTGTTTACAAGCGTCGAAACACGTCGCATTTTCAATACACCCAATGGACCGGGTTGCAATTGCTCGAGCAATTCGTCGACGGTATCGCAGTTGTTTTTCAAAGGGTCGAGCCAAGCTTGGATTTGAGCCTGATTCAGCATGATCGCAGGCATTCGATCGTGAACCGTCACAACGTCCGCATTGGACGCTGTCGTGATAATCGTTGCAGACAATATTGAAATGCCTGTGGTGGCCGGATTCTGGATCCTGCGGTTTTCCGCCCATAAACCAGCCATGGCGAAGACATGCTCGCCAGCTGTGTGAATCCAATAAGGCTCTTTAACTTTAGGTGTCAGTTTTTTCCACTCGTAGTATCCGTCGGCAAGTACAACGCAACGCTTGTCCATCAGGGAAGGACGAAAGCTGGGTTTTTCTGCAATCGATTCGGACCTTGCATTGATCATATTGTAGCCGACGGAAAGGGAGGTAGCCCATGGAGGCACTAAACCCCATCGCATGCTATCCAAGGACAACGTCCCATTGTCATTGCATCGCACTACAACAATCGGTTGACTTGGTGCAATGTTGTAGCGAGGCAGCGTTAATTCAAATGGCAATCTTTCACTTGCAGGCACAGGCACTTCATTCCGGTTCGGGAATAGGTCTGCGAGCCAATTAGCTACGGGCGTTTTCAGAGTGAATCTACCGCACATAAATCGCTGGCTCATTGAGGAAAGAGTAAATGGAGTTGCAAAAATTGACGCTCTTTTTAACGCTTCGGTTTGTGATTTTGGAAGTCGCCGAAAGCTATTAACCTTTGATTTATCGGGCCAGGCTTCCCCAATCGTCAGTGTTTAACTTTCGGCGTAACAATTCTATCATCAAAGTGCAAAAAAGCATTTTGAACTGTCCAAACAGGGGTGTATCCGAGTACCATCTGGGGGCGTTACGTGTACATCGCGCTTGCCGCGTTAGGAATCGCATCGATTTTAGGACACGTTTGGTACGCGGTTTACGTTTAATCCAGCTTTGACAACCGATGCCCAGGTTCAAAAAGCCGCCAACTTGTTATCGAGTTGGTGATCGTGAAAAAGGTGAAAATTGACTGGCTATCTATTGCTGACGGGTTCGACTGGATTGCTCGGTCGGTACTTAATGCGAGATCTCTTAGAAGGCGGCCAACGGCTTGCCATTTTGGTGCGCGGTTCCAAAAGAGAAACTGCCTCGGATCGGGTAGAAACCATCCTTCAGCATTGGGAGCGACAATCCGGTAAATCGTTGCCTCGCCCTGTCATGCTCGAGGGTGATTTACGTAAGCCATGTCTCGGATTGAGTGGCAATGACAAACGGTGGGTAGGTAGACATTGTTCGTCGATGATGCATAGCGCTGCGTCCCTGACCTTTCACGCTGACGGAACAGGGGAGCCTTGGCACACAAATTATGACGGCACTCAGCACATGCTGGGGCTTTGCTATGCGGCGGGATTGCGAAAACTCCATTACGTTTCCACCGCCTATGTTTGCGGTTTACGGCAAGGCAGAATTTTGGAAACAGAGGTGGACTGTGGCCAGACGTTTCGAAACGATTACGAAGAAAGCAAGCTTCGCGCGGAAATGTTGGTCCGCGACGCAAACTTCATTGACGAGCTAACGGTCTATCGGCCCGCCGTTATCTCCGGTGACTCGCAAACAGGTTACACCAATACCTACCATGGCATCTATCTTTATCTTCGACTTATGGCTCTTTTGACACCCCGTCAACCAATTGGTCCAGACGGGGTGCGAGTAACGAGGTTGCGGTTACCACTGCAAGGCGATGAACGCCGCAATGTCATTCCCGTGGACTGGGTCTCCAAAGTCATGACGCGGCTGTTTCTCAATCCGGAAGCCCATGGGCGGACATTCAATATGGCCCCTGACGACTGCTTAACCGCCAGACAACTGATTGATGCTGGATACAAGTTTTTTAACTCAACTGGAGTGGAGTATGTGGGTTACGGACCGATCGACCCAACGACTTATAATGATTTGGAAGCGGCCTCGTTGCCTGGCCTAGCAATGTACAACAATTATGAGAGCACCGATCCAACCTTCGACTGCACCAACCTAAAGCGATTCGCCGGCGACCTGCCTTGTCCAGCCATCGACGAAGCAATGTTGCATACCTACATTCGATTCGGTGAATCGGATCGATGGGGTAAGCGCCGCATTGATCCAGCTATTGTTCATTGGTCGGCGGTCGATTATTTTCGTGAGTTTCATGTCGCCGATGACATCAGTTATGGAAAGACAAAGTGCCGATTGGCTGTCGATTTGGTTGGTCCGGGTGGAGGCCAGTGGACTCTTGGACTGATGGCGGACGGTACATTGGTTTGCACCCCTGGAGTACATCAGGATGCCGACTCGCTTTTGCGATTGAATGTGGCAGAGTTTAGAGAAATGGTCTCCAGTCCCTTAGGTTCAAAACAGCGTCACGCTGTCGAACAGCTTTTTCCAATGTCGAGTGGGATGTATTTTGAATCCCATAAGGAAAGCAATCGCGAACGAGTGTTTTGATCCCCAAACGGTAACGATAAAGCCAACGTCACATGAATACGATGCAGGCCGCACTTTTCGGATGCTTGATTGCTTCGTTACTCGTTCAGTTTTGTTTCGCCGCGCAATTTGTTCGTTGTCTACGAAGATGGCAAAGACCGTTGATTCCGGATTCTTCGTGTCCACCAGTGGCAGTGGTATTATGCTTACGCGGCGGTGATCCGTTTTTATCGCGGTGCGTAGATGGATTGCTATCCCAGAACTACCCAAACTACGAAGTTCATTTCATGGTGGACCATTTCAATGATCCAGCCATGTCTATCCTAAAGAGGGCTATCGATGCATCCTCCTTTGTGCGTTTTCGCATTGAAGTATTGAAATCCCCGTTGTCCACGTGCAGCCTAAAGTGTTCGAGCCTAGTCCAGGCTGTCGAGGGCTTGGCAGATACGATTGAAATTGTTGCATTGTTGGACGCAGACACGATTCCACATTCAACTTGGCTGCGAGAATTGGCCACTGCCCTGGTTCCCAAACAGGTCGGAGCAGCGACTGGAAATCGATGGTATATGCCGAGCCATTGCAGTCCAGGCTCGTTGATAAGATATGTTTGGAATGCGGCTGCAGTGGTTCAAATGTACCTATATGAAATCGCATGGGGCGGCACGCTAGCCATCAAAATGGATTCGATACGGCGAGCCGGCATCTTGGATCGTTGGCGGACAGCTTATAGTGAAGACACGATGGTTCGGAACCAATTGTCGATGATCGGCCAAAAGGTCGACTTTGTTCCATCGCTAATGATGTTCAATCGTGAAGACTGCACCGTTGTGTCCTTCGGATCTTGGGTAAAGCGGCAATTGCTAGCGGCCAGACTCTACCATCCATTTTGGATACTGGTTGTAGGACAAGGGGTCAGCTCGGCAATTCTCATCCTTTGGGGATTGTTGACTTGCCTGAGTCTGTTGGCACAAGGAGACATTTTCGGGGCAAGCTTTGTTTTTTTAGCTCTACTTCTATTTCATGTTTGTTTGACGAGCATGCTCCCTTGGATAGAAAGAGCCGTGTGCCGCATCGCGGAGGCGCGAGGCGAAGATGTTTCATGGCCCAACAGGCCAAGTTGGCTTACCAAGTTGTGGATCGCTTGGCTGACGCAATGGATATATAGCTGGGCACTGTTTCGGGTTTTGTTTCTGAAGCATTTTGATTGGAGGGGGATCAAGTACGAGGTGTCTGGTCCTTGGGGTATCAAAATGTTAGGTTATCAGCCTTATCGGTGCGAACGAATGGAAGCCGAAAAAGTTCAGCATTCGATATAGAAAAGGTTTGTCGACAAATGACTTATTGCGCGGTGCTAGCCGATCCGCGAGGTGACGCGCCAATCCTGACGTTGAATGGCAATGGCCTCGCGGCGCAAAGAAAGCCTTCAGCGAAGAGTCGCTCTTTGAGTGTTCGGAATTCGTTGAAGCTGTCCGGGTAGACCCATACCGTTACCGTAGTATGCTGTGCAGCAAAGGAAGCAAGTTCCAAACGGAGCCTTCCGCCTGTGCCCAACGATTCTGAAATGGACTCGCGGACAACTTCGCTCGTGGCTTCCAATTCGAACTTTTCCAGCTCAATCGTTCGGGCTAGTCGAGCGGACTGGCCATTGGACATAATGCCGCTTTGGCTCTTTAGACCGTAGGTCATAAGAAAGCCATCAATGGGTCCAAGTTGATTGACAAACCGATCCTTTTGAGAATTGCGTTCCGCCGATCGCCTGGCTTCACTTTTAAGCGTTTCAATCAATCTTTCCCACGGAATGACGGCAACTTTTCCACCTCGCATCATTACATGCAATTCGCGACCAAACACTGTCTTGGCCATCGGGGTCGGTAAATGTTGGAGAACAGCGGTAGTTTGCTCGATGGATTGAAGCTCCCCTTGCTGATTGAGCAGATTGGCAAGTTGCTTTTCTAGCTCGCTCATCTCCAAGTCTTTTTCTATTTTCGCCTTCGTCGTTTGATCGACGCTTTGCAGTTCCTCCTCGACGATTCTCTCCGCCATCGTAACGCGGTCCATGATGGCCATGCGTTCCGAATCGCGGTAGACGACTTCACGGTCATAATTTCGAAGTTCTTCAATTTGCTTTTGTAAATCTTGGTCTAAACTCTTGGTTTTCGCCAACGGTGAATCCAATTGATCGACCTTCTGCTTTAGCTCGTTTTCAACCGCAATTTTTGCAGCCGCGTAGCTTCTCGAACCCACGATTACCACGAGGATGATCAGGATACCAACGAGGTTAGCAATGGTATCGAGAAAGGCATCTTCGCCGATCGCCGCTTCTTCATTTCGTCGCTTTCTCATGTCTTGAAAATCCTAGCGACGTTTTGGAAGTGTCAGAGGAATAATTTTGATTTCGACCCCGCTACCCTCTAGCAATCGCTCCAGTCGGGCGACACTCTGTTGAGCATCGTTGGCTGCTTCGATGGTTAGGCTGGGGGACCAATAACCACCTGGCACGGAGAGCCCCCAGGAGTCGACCCGTTTGCGCATGGCAACGGCCAATTGATCTCCAGCTTGTTGCGGTCCCTCTTCCATCGTTACGTTCACTTCAAAGCTGTTGGGCTCTGTGTCGGAACGGAGTAGCCATCGGTCCTTCAAGGCCACGATATTCATGGGACGCGAAACTGGAGTGGCTTTGCCTTCTGCCCTCGAAGCGGCCCAACCATGTCCCGCGCTTACCGAAATGGGTTTTAAGTCCCCCTCGGCGCGTACGTGCTTCGCCTTGATTGGCTGACTCTCCGCCTTTTGGTTCATCGAAACCGAAAGGCTCTGAGGCATCGCAGGATCGCTTTGTGCCGGGCTACCTGATGCAGACATGCTGCTCGCTCCACCCCCTGTCGCGGTCCCCGACGAGAACGCGTTGGCGCCGGGCGGTGTAGGCAGGTTGCTGCTTGATACGCTTTTGCCGGTATCTGCGGTGCCGCTGGCTGAGGAACCGTTAGCTGACGAACCGTTGGCATTGGCACCGGACGACGGCATGGTTGCAGCAGATCCCTCATTCATTCCTCTTGGGTTGTTTGCTGATTCAGCGATCGCATCGGGATCTTGAGCCAGTCCTGGCTGTCGCGAGGATGTTTGATATCCAGCGCCTTGACCGCTTCCTGCAGCGTATTGACCAGAGAGCTCAGCCCCATTCAAGGAGAAGGCGTTAGGGCCCGTTTTGTTTTCTTGATTTGGTAACATTGAATTGATTGCCGAGCCATTAGCCTGGGATGACTCAAGACCGTTCTGTTGAATGACGCTGGTAACTTGGGAATTTGCCATCCCCTGAACGAGTTGCCAATTCGGTTGTGCGCTATTTCCCACGAGCAGTCCAGAACCGGTCTCGGAATTCGACTCCATGTTGTTTCCGTTGCGCGATGAATTTCCGGCACCTGTCACTTGTGAATCGTTGGCTGCATCGATTACGTCCCAATTGTCGTCCCGCTCTTGTGCAGAAACACGGCGAGGCATCGAGGCGATAAGCGCCTGTTGACGTCGCTTTGCTAAATCCACTGTGCTGGTCAACTGCTCTTTCAAGCCGGCAGGGCTTGGAGGAAATTTCAATTCCATTTCACCGTCGACTAGTTCATAGCCAAATTGGTCGTCCCAGCCGCTCATGGCTTCGCGAGCCAACGCATAGGAATGTATCCCATCGGGTCGCACAATCAGCAAAGGATAGGGTGGCATTGAAATACCAAAAGTTGCATCCTTTTGTTGATAGGTAAGTCGCAATACACGCAGCGCGGCGTCGAGAGGATTGCCAGGTCCAAACGGTGGTTTCAAATCGTTTGTAGAAATGAGCAAACCTTCTGGCTGCACGACGACACCCTGCTTCGTGCATTCCAAATAGACAGGGCGACGCGAAGTACCATTGGAACCCGTGTACGGAATGACCGCGAAGGCAGGCTTACGTTTCTTTTGCTTCTCGATCTCATCGGCCAGATCCCTCTTCTTTTGATCGATTTCTTTTTGCAGTCCAGCGATTTCAACGGATTTTTCAGAATCGTCCGCCTCGCTTGCTTCGGCTTGGGCATGGATGCGATCGAGTTTGTCCACCAGTTGGTCGAGGGACTTGGCCAATCGAGCGATGTGATTTTCGATGTCAGCTAAGTCTCTACGGCGACGCTCTATCTTAGACTTAATGTCCTCGCGCTGAGCCACAAGTTCTTCGGACACGACCTGCATGATGTCCGATGTATCCTTGACGTTGGTCATCGCGTCTTCCGCCTCCCGTTTGGCAGACGCATGCGAATTTGCGACCGTGAGTACCAAAATGAGCACCAGGGCTCCGATCGTGCAAAGCAACACCGCAAGGAATGGAAACAATGCAGGTGCCGTGCTATCTCCACGCCGTTTGCTGCGACTCATCCTGCACGCCTTTTGAGCGGAAGGGTTGCAGGCGATTCCGCCTCGCCAGCCCCCTCAACGAGTTCGGCCGATCGACGACGAAGTGGTTGCCGACCTAAATATCCATAGCGTTCCATTTGAGTACCAAGAACAGCCACCGCTTCGGTCAGACAAATCGCCGCATCATGGAATCGGTCCACGTCGGTCAATCGCTCCAAGGTGGCTTGCAATGGTTTTTCCATCGAACGGACTGCTTCATGCTTTTCAATTAACTTATTCAGCAATTCCGTTTGGGCCGTCATTTCCCGTTGCTGATGATGCATCGCCCTGGCTTGCTCCGAAAGCGTCGTCTGCCATTGTTGCCAACGCGCATCGATGAGAACGGCCCCTTCGGATTGCACCCGGGCCAAATGCTCGGTGTGCTCTACGAGCGATTCATGATATTTGGCCAACGAAGATTCTATAGCGCCGCTCATGCATGCTTGAATCGTGTCTGCTGAGCTCGATGTCAGGTTTTGCCAATGACCGTGCGCAACGGAAATCGTTTCTTGCCAAAGTTCGCTTTGTGTTTGAACAATCTGTTGCACCGATCGAAGTAGCTCTTGAGTGATGTGCTTGAGCGCGGATTCTACGTTGCTGCTGTCATGGAACTTTTCCTGTTCCGTCAAACAGAGTTGCATCGCATCGGAGACCCTACCATCGATGGTGGAAAGGAGAGCGAGTTCCGAACGGTTGACACCAAACTGCACAAACATGGCTACCATGGTCAATACGAGGCCGATGGCAGTCGTATCGAACGCCACGTACAACCCAGCAGTCAGACCATTCATGGCGTCTTGCGAACCGCTGGCCAAAGCTTGAGCATCCATTTGACCGAGCGTATCGGAAATCCCCAGAACAGTACCGAGGAATCCCAACATGGGCATGGCCCAAGTAACGATTCGGATCAGGCCATAGCTATCGTGTTGTTGGTCTGCGTCGCGTTCTGCCAACTCCTTGATGTCTTGATCGAGTTGTTTTGTGTTTTTGCGTTTGATCTGTCGTTGTAAAACGGCATCGACCCGCTGACCGAGCCAACTTTCGCCGACGCAGGCCGATTGCGTTCGCCACAGCGTTTCCAACCATAATGCCTTCTGCTCGCCCGTTGCACTCTCCGGCGTATCGGATTGCGTCAACGAAATTTCCTCAAGTGCTAAGCTTGCTTGGCGGCTAATTCTGTGCTGACAGTTCGAGCTAAACCATTTTGTTGAGAGGGCAACAATCGCGACAAAAAACAGTTCCGAGGTTGCGATAGCAACCGGATGGCAAAGGCAATAGCGACGAAGCAAAGCAAAGTCCAATGGACCGGCAAAGATCGAGCCGTAAAATAGGATACAAGCCCCCGTCCCTATAACGACCGACGGTCCGATGGATGTTTGGAAACTCGGATTCGGTGAATTTCTTTTTCGAAACAACACGGCAGTCCGTTGCCTCCGTTGGCGTTTTGCTGGTTTGCTATCAATGGTATCGAAAGTCGGGCTCGACAGGATACTTCTAGCGAACGAGCGTTCGGGTTTCAAGTTAACTTGGAGTATTTAACGGTTCGGCACATTGGGGTATGCGGCCTTAACAAAACAGGCAAAGTTTGCCGACCAGCGAGACTTTTCATTTTCCCCCAGATTTTCGGTTGAGTGGAACAATTACGGACGATACCACGATCTCTGGTTGGAACGAAGCGATACAGCGCTCCATCCGATAGGAAAAAACGACGGATAACTAATGCTATTGCATTGATAGCTATGCGGCACAGTCGGGCTGCAACGAAAATACCCCAGGAGGGTTTGGCAAGCTTGAGGCGGTCGATGGATTGTGCGATTCTCGACCGCCTCAAGCTGCCATTTTTTGTTTTGGCATTTGGTAGAATTGGATACAATATCAGTTGTTTCGCAGTCTGATTTTCGCAATCCGATTTTCGCAATCGCACCATCATGTCCTCCGCTCGTCAATACCATCCCAAGTACACCCTTGCCGATTACATGGCGTGGGCTTGGCCGAACCTTTCGCGATATCCGTCGACAACGGCTGCAATCTGCATGTGGATTCGCGAGCTATCTTTAGCTAGCGCCGTATTTCTTTTTCTTTGGTTGAAACACTAACTGGCATTCTCGTCCTTACCCAATGGGGAACAAAAGTCTTCGTTCGCTTTGAGCGTTGCTATCTTAACAAATTAATTGCAGTTGGGACATAAAAATGGCTAGAACGTCGACTCATCGTAAACTGTTTAGTACGCTAGAACGCCTTGAGTCACGGCAGCTTTTAGCGGTGGCGGTCGCGGGAGATAAATAATGAGTGGAAAAGCCATCGCGAAGCGAAATTGGGGATTCGAAACTCTCGAGGAGCGACGTTGCATGGCTGTCGCCAGTGCGGGTTGGGACGGAGCCGGAAAGGGTTCTGCGGACTTGACGTACTATATCGCCAATGCACCGTCGGGACTGACCAGGGTCGAGGTGACGGCAGCGATCAAAACGGCACTCGACGCATGGTCCAAGGTTGCAAGTGTCCATTTCACCGAATCGAAAACACCTGGACTTCCTAAGCAGCTCGACATTTCCTTTGGAAACATCGATGGTTCGGGTGGCACTTTGGCGCAGGCTTATTTCCCGGCAGATGTTAATCTTTCTCGTATCGCCGGGGATGTGCAATTTGACAGTTCAGAAAACTGGGAAATCGGCAATGGAAAGGGCTCTTCGGCCTTCGACTTGGTTCGGGTAGCGGTCCACGAAATTGGCCATGCCTTAGGGCTCGACCATAGCAACAAAGGGTCCGCAATCCTTGCCCCGAGCGTGTCACCGAACGAATACTTCACCGCGTTGGATCAAGACGATGTGGATGCAATCCTGTCGATTTACGCGCCCGCAAGCGGAATGAATCCCACGAACACACCAACAAGTTCAAACAATCCAACGTCAACAAACACACCGCCCGTCACGAACACATTGCCACCGACTCAGTCATTTCCCACAACCAAACCGATGGATCCGACCACGGACTGGAGTATACTGGAGCATCGCAGCCATCGTTTTTGGTGGTCGCATGGCTTAACTGAGTTATATCGAATTCGCCGATTTTTCGGGTGAGTATCTTGGGTGAACCATGACCAGCTTTGCTTCGAAAATTGCCATGGCTCGCAGCGGGGCTAGCGATGCCGTTGGAGACTTGTTGGAACCTTACCGCAACTACATGCGGATGCTTGCGGCTTCCCAGTTAGGCCGGCCGATTGGCAAGCGAGTTAGTCCGTCCGACATTGTTCAAGACACGATGTTGGCGGCCCATCGCGATCTTGGCGACTTCCAAGGTACGACTCAAGCTGAGTTTGGCTCTTGGTTGCGAACCGTTCTCTCTCGGTGCCTGTTGAAAGCGATAGAATTCAACGTGAAGGCCGGCAAGCGGGACGTGCGTCGCGAAGTTTCAATCGATGCGATTCAGTCTTGCCTTGAGTCGAGTTGTGTTGGAATGGGAAATTTCCTCGCTCATTACCAGGCTTCGCCAAGTCAAATCGTTTCTGGCGAAGAAGAGTCATTGCGAATGGCTGACTATGTTGCCATGCTTTCGGAAGACTATCAAAAAGTGATTGCGCTTCGTAACTTTGGCGGAATGCGGTTCGACGAGATTGCAACGCTCATGAATCGCTCGCCACAGGCGGTTAGGCTGCTTTGGTTGAGGGCTATCAATCGACTTCGAGCCATCTATTTTGCTGGGAGTCACTCATGAGTCTCCTTCGGAAGCAGGATTCCCGGGTGTTAGCGGCTGGCATTTCGACTGAAACGGACTGGATAGACCGACTAGACGAGGCGACGCAAGACCGAGTAGTTGCAATCCTCGACGACTATCTTGTCAAACTTGAAAAGGGAAGCCACCCATCGGTGGAGTCCTTTCTGCAGGAGTACCCTGAGTTGGCTGGCCAACTTCGCTCGTCGCTCGAGAGCATTCGGCTGCTAAACATAGTGCATATTGCATCGGATGATTCGAATTCGAGCACCAGCGGGAATCCGCTGATTGGCACTCAGTCCTTTCGCGTTAACGGGTTCCAGATCGGACGAGAACTTGGGCGTGGAGCGATGGGGGTGGTCTACGCTGCAAAAATCGAATCAACGGGGAGCGAGATTGCGATTAAGTTCCTCGAATCACATGGAGTTCGCGATCAAGGCAGCATTGAACGTTTTCGCCGAGAAGCGCGGGCCGCTGAGTCGTTGAATCATCCGAGTATTGTCCCCGTTTATCACATCGGATGCGAGGACGGCAGGCATTACTATACGATGAAGCTGATTGATGGAGCTTCTCTGTCCAACATCATCGACCTTTCGTTTCAACGCCACTCCAATTCGAAACGAGAACTTGGTAGACAGCCAATCGGACTCGGCCATTTGCCAACGACCATCGAGTACTACCAGACGTTGGCTAAAGAAATGGCTAATGTGGCCAATGCTTTGCATGAAGCGCACACGATGGGAATAGTCCATCGCGACATCAAACCGTCCAACCTCCTAATGGATTCGGCCGGGCACATATGGATCACCGATTTTGGTTTGGCCCATGTTGAGGATGGACTGAATCTGACTTACACGGGCGATATCATTGGCACGTTCCAATACATGAGCCCTGAGCAGGCTTCGGGCCGGCGAGAGCGTATCGATTATCGCTCTGACATTTATAGTTTTGGCGCAACGCTGTATGAATTGTTTACGGGCCACGCACCATTTAGTGGGATGGATCGAGCCTTAATTTTGCAACGCATTCAAACCGATGAGCCGCTTCGCCCCACGGCATACAATCGAGATATGCCTCGCGACGTAGAGACGATTATTCGTCGAGCCATGCGTCCAGAGAGATCGGATCGCTATCAGTCTGCCGCTTTAGTTGCAGAGGACCTCATTCGATTCTCAAATGGCCAGCCGATACTTGCGAACTCAGTTAGTTTGGCTGAGCGTGCAAGGAATTGGGCAACGAACCATTCTGGTCAGTTGGCTCTTGCGCTGTTTCTCGCATTGCTCTGCGTCCTCCTGCTAGGCATATACAACGTTCGCATTGATATGGAAAAGCAACGCACGCTGGAAGCCTTTCAATCAGCCGATGCCAACTACCGTCGAGCCCGCCACGTGGTGGATACTTTTGGGCTTCGCTTTGCAGGACAACTAAGTGAGATCCCTGAAACGGAGGCATTGCGGCGAGAATTGTTGGGAGAAACACTTGACTACTACCAAGCTTTTATCGTATCGGCTAACGATGACCCGAGGCTCGTTAGCGATGTTGCGCAGACGAAGCTAAAAATCGCTCGACTAACAAGACAACTCGGCGATGTAAGCGACGCAGATGCCGCCTACAGTGTTGCAGTCAGTTCGCTTCGCCAGGCCCATCGAATCAAATCCAATGCGGGGCTGGCCTTTACCTTTCATCGAGCGATCCATGAATGGATCTTGCTGCGAAGCGAACAAGGCGATCAATCATTTAGCAAACCATTGCTGTCTGAAGCAAATGAAGTCGCCGATACCATTGCCGATTCGGAGCGCCGTGCCCGAGCCCATGCACTATCGCATAACACCCAAGCCATTGTTGCATTCCGTGAAGGGGACTTAGAGCGCGCAATTGCGGAAAGTTCCTTGTCCATTGCCGTCTTGCAGAAATTTGACGATTCTAGCCTGGCCGCCAAAACCAAACCTGATTCGATCTCCAAGGCGAACGTTACCGATGATGACGAAGAGATCACGTGCGACGATGGCTATCTCGCAGATGCGTTGATAAACCTGTCTGTCTTGCTCGGGGCAGCTGGGCGCAATGAACCAGCAGAAAGGGCAGCGGCCCAAGGCATCGCATTGAAGCGAAAAGTAATTGATGCAGCCGAAACGCCAGAAGCACTCAAGCGATTGGCTTTGGCCTTTAGTAACTCAGCATCTGTCCTTTGGCGAAATGGAAAAACGCGAGAAGCGATTGAATCCTACAAACTGTCGATCGACCACTTTGACCGTGTCGGCAAACTTGTTCCTTCACTACTAGCACCGCGCCGCGAGCTCTCGATCGCGTTGAACAATCTTGGGATGGCATTGTCATCACTCGAACGATACTCCGATGCCGATGAGGCGTTTAGGAGGGCAATTGCTATCGCCGGTTCGACTGCCGATTCGGATATCAACGACGCAGGGGCGTCGCAACGTGCGGCTGGAATATGGAATAATTTGGGGGTGTTAATGAAGAACAAAGGGAACAAGCCCAGTGCGGCAGAAGCCTTTAGAAAGGCTAGCGAATACCAGCTACGCGTTTGCAAGCTGTTGCCTGGGCATACAAATGAGTCCGCTGTATTAAGCCAAATTCAAGCAAACTTGGCTTCGCTGTAGTTTCTTTGCCTCACAGCACATAGAATGTATGCAAGGCGAGCGGCAGGCTGAAACCTACCAGTTGAGCCTGAGGCGCTAGCCGATCAATGCGCAAAAAAAATCGGCTAGCGCCTCAGGCTCAAATTTACAAATACGGTACTTTGCAATCTGCCGATCGCCTTAAAGACAAAAGATGTCGACGACGAGGTTCAAGATATCAAGATGTACTATTCCAAAACAAAACGCCAACTTTCGTTCGAGCAACTAGATAACCGTATTGCAATGAATGGTGATATGCATTCTTCGCATACTAGTGCGCCTGGCCAACTCGGGGCCGTTGATTTTGTTGTGCATTTTGAGTCGCGCAATGCCTCGTTTGCGAGAATCGCTGAACAAAGAATTGTCCTGCAAAATATTGTCGTACAAAATATCATCGCGCTGCACCCGGTCAATCCACCACCGCCTCGTCAATTCGAAGCCATTCTGTTTAGGAACAATATAGGAATGAAGTCTCGGGCCGAGGGTGAATCCGTTTCACTCCCAATCGCCAATATTCCAGCCCAGGCTTCGGATCAATTCGGAACTGAATCAGCCAATTCGAGTGCTGCCGTCGTGCGATCCAATCCTAACGTTGTTTCGACGAGTTCAAGTTCAGTGGTATCAAGTCAAGATCCACCACAGAATGGATTGGTGATTCCATCCACAACGCGCGAGATTGTTCCCTCTGCTTCAACGACACGAGGAGCAATCGCGGCTCCGCCCGTAGATTCGTCGACCAACCGAGTTGGTACTGCGGTCGGGCTGCTCAACCCTCAGAGTTCGGTTTTGCAATCGCAAGTGCACGAGGCAAGACCGTGCATGGCCGCGACCTTAGTGCAATCGTTTCAGACCAACCTGATAATAGCTGCGAGTAAACCCGAGACGACCAAGTCCATAGAAAACGGAATGTTCACTTTCTCTTTGCGACAAAATGCGGATCGCTCCATCGCATTGAACTCGCGAAATGAATACCGTGCCCTGAGGGATTATCCAAATACAGACACTAGGACTCTAAAGAATCATCTTCCAGCACCGAAAGGTATGATTGAAATCGGCGACACATTAGAGGGCCATTCGAAGCGACTTCAGCAATCGATAGTATCGATGGCGAGCAACAACCCTTTTGAGATACTTCAGCTATTCATTGGATCAACCAACATGGTTTCCAATGCTTCTCGGACGATTGGACACATTGCTGAGCCAGATGAATCGACGGAGTTGTCAACGAAGGAGGACTCGATTCTCTCGCTTGCAATTGGTGTCGTATTAGTGATTGCCGGTCGTCAATGCAAGCTCCTGCGCACTGCGGAACGGCCACCGTCCGTTCGAATCACCCGCAAGATCGGCCGTCCCCAGCCGCTCACGTAGGTCCGGGCTGTCCCTAGCCGGACATTCCGCTCACATCATCCTAACCATGAATCCTACGACGTTTCGTTCGTTTGTGTATGCTTTTTTTGATGTCTAATGAAGTCGCGAAACTCTTGCGGCCACTCGGACTCGATTTGAATTGGTTCGCAAGTACGTGGATGTTTGAAGCCAAGCGTTTCGGCATGCAATGCCAATCGACTATAAGGCCAAGCCCAATGCTGAGCTTGCCGAGGCTTGTAGCGAGGATCGCCCAAGATTGGGTAGCCAGCTTCGGCCAATTGCACTCGAATTTGATTTCGACGACCTGTCTCCAACCGCACCTCTAGGAAGGCAGCGTCACGCCAAACATGTCGCGTATCGTAGTGCGTGATGGCTAGTTCGCCATGTTCGGCGTTCGGGACGGAGTATCGATTTAGGTCTTCGTCTGTTGCCAAAAAACTACGCAATTCATTGCGCGATGGTCTTGGGATACCCGCGACAATTGCGATGTACTTTCGTTGCGGTTTGCGCATCGCAAATTGGTTTCGCAAAGCTTCCGCCATTTCAAGCGACTTGGCTACGACCAAGACTCCGGAAACACCTCGGTCCAGACGGTGAACGCAGAATGCGTGAGTGGCAGATGCCGATTTTTGGAACTGGCGCTCGACCAAGGACATGAGGGTATGCGGTTCGCGGTGCCGAGTCGGTACCGTCAATAGATTGGCAGGCTTGTTGACAACTGCTATGTCATCATCGTCGTAGAGGAAATCAACCGAACGATTGGATTGCTTGTTCTTGGAATGAGCTGGCGCGGCAATGGGTTGTGGGACAATGTCCACACCGATTTGGTCACCTACTTCGACCACAAAGAAAGCCTGACGTCTAACGCGTCCGTTGACCGTAACACATCCCTCTTCGATCAGCGGAGCGATCTGAGCGCGAGGGATCTTGAACAAATTTTGGAGGACGTTTAAAAGTTGGCGAGCTGGTTGAGGTATGTTCGTTGGAACAACTGCGGTTTTTTGCGACATAGAACGCTATTGGAGTCACTCCTCCTTGCGCATTCAAGGCTTTTTTGCGATTCTCATTAGGACTTGGCTAATATTATCGATCCAAAGTTGCAAACAGTGATTATTTTCGACGTAGGATCGAGCCAACTCAAGCTTATCTAGCCAAGCGGATGGCCTTTGAAAGCGATCTTGAATCGCATTTGCGAGTTCGTCGACATTGGCTTTTCCAACGAGGGTTCCAAGCGGTTGGGAACGAAGCAATTCGCCTGCACCTTGAGCGGTGTTGGTAGCTAGAACGGGAACCCTACAGGCCATGGCTTCGAGCAACGCGTTGGGCATGCCCT
>JANLUJ010000089.1:0-8526 GCA_031363425.1 Pirellula sp. | reverse complement strand
GTCCGCAGCGCTCTTCTGTGCATATTCCATGAATTCAGACTCCGCTTACTTGTTGTCCATGCCGGCTAGCTCTCGCGAAATCCTAGCATTGGCACTTGCCTTTTGACGCAATTCTCGCAATCGATGCAGCTCTTCGTTCGTCTTGTCGTTGGAGATACCATTGACCATGTCCGCGATTTGCTTTTCTTCTGTCGCGGAAAGGATATCGGCGACTGCATCGTGCTTTTCTTCCTTGAGCTTATCCAGATCTCGCATCAACGATTGGATCTGACTCTTGTGTCCGTTGACATTGGTCATCAGCTGTTTGAGGTCCGCGTCAATCTCATTTGCTCGCTGTTGTTTCTCGACGAGAGTGCTAGTAAAATCCTTGAACGCGGATTGGCACTTCAGATATTCTGGGTCGTTTCGAACTGCGGTCGCATCTCCGTTGTATTTGTCGGCGATTTGTTTGGCTCGGGCGGCGGCACCGGACTTGAGCTTCTCCAGTTTTTGAATTTCTTCGGTCAGACTTGAGAGTTTGTCTTTCTTGCTCTCCTCCTGTGCGATCATAGCGCTGATTGCGTCTTTGTACTCATTGAGTCGCTTCTTCTTTTCTTCGATGATCTTGTCAAAGGTCGCCGAAATAACGGTAGGGTTGTTGCTCATCGAATCGGCAGCTGAATTCACTTTGCCCGTGAACATGTATCCGATTGCACGAAAGAAACGGCCAATGGCTCTGAACATCGAAGCTCTACTCCTGTAAGTTGACTATAGAAATTGGTTGGAATGGTAAAAGTTGTATTTTGGGGGCCGCGGCTTCGCCGGTTAAACGAGTCTCGCGGCTTCGCCCGTTAAACGAGTCTCGCGGCTTCGCCGGTTAAACTATTCCTTTAGGTGTGCATCCGAGTTGATGGACCCCTCCAGTTCTCTCATACGCTCTTCGGTGCGTTTTGCCACTCGCAAAGATGCATCCAGTTCGTCGCGAAGACTTCCCAAGTCGCTCTGCTGCTCTTTGTTCATCAGCTCTTGGTAATGCTTGACCGCTGACTGCATGTGTTCGATGCTCACTCGGATCTCTCCCAGTGTGTGCTCGCGTTGTTCAAGGACTTTTTTCTTTTCCTCTCCCGACAAACGTTCGGCGAGAGCATGCAGTTTCAGCGACTGTTCTAGCTGTTCTGTTGCCGACCAGAAAAGCTGTCGCACTTGTTTAACAATCTCTTGGCTTTGGATGACGATGCCTGGCCTTCTTGCAAACTCTTCGAACTCGCTCCGGCATGTTCGAAGAAGCGTTAAGTAGTCCTTTGTTCGATAGTCCCGATCGGATCTCAAACGAAATTGAAGCTGATCCAATTTGTCTTCCTCAGCTTGGATCACTTTTGCGGCATCGTCGCGAAGGATTTTGGCCGCGACATCGTCCGTCAAGAAAATCACTCTCGTCGCTAGCCAGCCAATCCCACCTAACACAAGTGCCAAACCCGCGATATTCAGGACAGCCGCGCCCCCAATTGCCCATGATATCAGCCAAGATGAGGCGCCAGCTACCATGGGCAAAGCCACTGAGGGAGCCCACAGTAGTTCACTAGCTATTCTGGACCTGAAGTCTGTCAATGTTTTGTTCTCGAATTGGAAATGGTAAGTACTTTGGCCCCAATCAACGAGGCGCTAAGGCGCGCGTGATGTCATTTTAAGGTAAAACCGCAGGGTGTCAGAGCGATAAAGGTCCCATTGGGGTCTGCTCTTAATATGGGAACTCGCCAACCCCAAAAGTTACTCGCGTTTCCCCGGTAATTCCCCCCGGAATCCTTCGCATTCGCTGTTTCGGAATTCCAGCCGACTCCAAGTATTGTAGTGCACCCGATGCACGTTTGGCAGCCAACTCTCTGTTGGCCTCGACGTCCCCCAAATTGGAGGCGTTGCCGCGAATCATCAAATAATATTGCGGCCATGCCTGAAGACGCTCGGCAAGTTCCTTCAGAATTAACTGGCTCCGGTCTGTCAAATTCGAACTTCCCCGTGAAAAAACCAACTCGGGCACATTCAATGTGCCCACGCTAACGAGTTCCGACCATTGTTTTTCCGTCAGTTCTTTCAAAGCTAATTCCTCGCGAATAGCTTCCGATTGGACACCAGGATAAAAATTGCGGGACATGATCTGTTTCATTGGTCGGTCGAAATAAAGCCGATTCCATTTGCCCTCGGCCGGCTCTCGAGGAATGGCACCCGTCGATACCAGTACCTTCGAAATGCGATCCAAGATGTTCTCGATGTGGATGATCGCACCTGGTCGCAAACCGAAATGAGCGAAGTTCTCTTGCGTATTCTTCCATTGAATCCCTTGAACCATTTTGGCGGCTTGCTCAGGCTCGATGGTCAACTTCGTCAATTTGGCATCGTCGAGCATCAACTTCGATTGCTTGGCCACATCTCGAAAGTTAAAAAGTGATGTGAAATAGCTTTCTAAAACCGCTTCGCTTACCGGCTCATGCTTGAGCAGAAAGTCTCGATTGACTACCAATGTGTCGACGATATAGCCAGTAAATTTGGAGCTATCTGTCAGCACATGCAATGCATCGTTTTTTAGCATCTGACTCACGAATGGCTCCCAGATGACATAGACGTCGTTTGTCGTTGGGTCCGCAAGTTTGTAACGTGCGAGCAATTTCTCGGGAGAAGCCAGCGATACAATCGCGTCCTTGCCGATGTTAGTGAGCCCGAAATCCTGAATCACTACCCGTGCCAACGTCTCGCTAGGAGAGTCCCCAACCAATACGAATCGCACCTCGGGTGAGTTCAGTCGATCCACATTTTCAAACTTCTTCTTGTACGCCAACATCGCGTCTGCTCCACGCGTCTCATCGATAATGGCGATGATCGTTGCGGGTGGGTAATCCAGTTTTGAAAAGGTCTTGAGCAGCGCATCTGCTGGGAACAAGGCGAACTGCAAGGTCCCTTTCTCAAGCGCCGCCGCACGCGCCGTGTAGTCCGCTCCGTCATCAACAAGCTTTAGCCTAATTCCTCGGTTTGCAAGTTGGTTCTGGAACTCTGCCGTTCGGAAAACTGCGTAACCCGAGAAACTATCCAGCCCGATCGATATCTCTTGGCTGAAAAGACTTGTCCCCGTGGTGGCGGCAACCGCGGCTTCGGCTTGCTGTTTCGCGATCTCCGTCTTGCTTTTGGTTCGAACAGGATCGATCACCAATTTCCAAATCGATACGCCTATCGCCAGAACCACCAACCAAACTAGTGCGGCCAAAATGATTTTAGTTTTCGACACGGCAAATTTCGCCCTCCATAAGAATTTTCTATTAGATTGAACTCAACTATCCAACCAACTCTTGCCCGCGATGCCAACATCGTCCGGCGAGTGTCCGCCCATTCTCAACGACTTTCCCATCACTCGCGATAACCAAGCTACCGCGGCGCTTCGCGTCTGACTACGATCATACGATGCTTTTTCAAGTTCTACAGCTTCATTACCGGTTTTCGCGCCCTTCTCGTTATTCGTTGCGATTGCAGTATCTTGAACATTTGCTTCAAATCGCTCTGGTGTTCCAACGATAATTCGAACCTTTGCAGGTATGAACAACGCGCTATAGACCTCCCAACCTTTTGGCGCTCCCTCAATCCAAATTGGAACCAACGGAACATTCGCTCGCAAAGCGACGATCGCCGCGCCTGGCCGAATGGTCAGCAACGGATTCGCACTCCGGTTGATTCGACCCTCTGGAAACATGCCAACAAATCGACCACTCTTTGCTAACGCAATGGCGCGCTTGGTCGATGCAGTGTCGACACCACCACGATTGGTCGGAATCGCCTGATACGATCGCAATAATGGCCCAAACAAAAAGTGCCTGAAGTACTCACCGGCCACCATCCAATGTACCCGTCGTCCTCCAACAAGCTGCACAAAGAATGGGTCCACCGAACAGCGATGATTTGCGATCAACACGGCTCCGCCCGACATACGATCCGCCAACAACCGATTGCGGGCATCCTTAGAAAGAGCTTGGATCTCGGCCCCTGACTCGCCTCGCCATTCTATCTCAACGCGCCAAAGGACCCTCGCAATCGCGTAAACAGGTGCGTACAGAATCCGCTCCCAGGGCGTATACCGGCCAGGTCCGAACAGCCAGGCGCCAGCATAAGCTAACGCAATGCTGGCGACGAGAATTAAGAAAATCAATGAAACTGCCAACTGTGTCATTTTTGGGCCGAAATTCGCTAAGTCATAACGATGAAATGATTTAGGTTAGTAGCAACTCGCCTATAACACCACCATGAGCGGGTGTAATGATATCAAATCCTTGAATTCAAAGGGGATTCCTCGGAAAGTTCACAGAAAAGACAGTAGCCAAGTCGACACTCTTTCGAGTATCGTAGAGTTCGTCGCAAGGACAAGATCTTAAGCCGGTCGAGCCCCGAGACATCTCACCATCGAAGCGATGTGTGGCTAAGTTTTGAACGGTAGGAGTTGAGCCTAGCGGCCACGGGCTCTACCCCGTCAATGGATCAGAAGCAGTGATCAATTGCCTATTCAATACTTAGTGACATGCAGCTCAACAACGAAGTAGCACACTCAACAGTGCACTGAGACCCAGCACCGCGCGATTGAACGGAAACTCGGAGTGCATGCTGCGATGGTCCTTGAGATGAACGGGCCGACCGGCTATTTTTTTGCGGTCAAACAAAAACACAACAACTGCATGGTTCCTTCCACTGTTCATATTCCAGTCCTGCTCCAGGAAGTCATGCAGTGGTCCGGTCTTGAACGACCGAACAGCGCTAGTCGCACGGTCGTCGATGGGACACTTGGTGGAGGTGGACACGCGTGGCATCTTATTCAAGCCATGCATCCTCAAGACCTGCTGATCGGAATCGATCGCGACGCAGGTGCAATCGATCGGGTCACGGAGCTCTTTGATCGGCTGTTACCCCCGGTCGCCGAACCAGCAGGAGATGCAAGCCGAAGCTCGTGTCGAGTCCGACTTATTCAAAGTTCCTATCGCGAACTACCAGCACTGATGGTCGATCACACCATTCCAAAAGCCGATTGCATCCTATTGGACCTTGGGCTGTCGAGCGACCAACTGGAAGACACCACCCGAGGCTTTTCCTTTCGAACGGGGGGAACACTCGACCTACGGTTTTGCCCCGACGAAGGGATCTCGGCCGCCGATCTATTGGCTAAGATCGATGAAAAAGAGCTCGCCGATATCATCTACCAATTTGGCGAGGAGCGATTCAGTCGTCGCATCGCTCGTGCCATTGTAGAACGTCGCCGGCATTCGCCCGTCCGCACCGCAGAGGAATTGGCGGAATTAGTGCATCGATGTGTTCCGGGAGGTAAGATTCATGGCCGGATCGATAGTGCAACCCGAACCTTCCAAGCCCTGCGTATTGCTGTCAACAACGAATTGGAACACTTGAAAACGGCCATTGAGAGACTGCCCGATTGCCTTGTACCGGGCGGTCGGTTGCTAATTATTTCGTTCCATTCGTTAGAGGACCGGATCGTGAAGCATGCCATGCGAGAATGCAATCGATTGACGGTGCTCACCAAAAAGCCAATCCTGCCGAGCGATTCGGAAACGTACGAAAACCCTCGCAGTCGAAGCGCCAAAATGCGAGTCGCGGAGCGTACAGAGTAGAACAATTGTCCCAATTGTTCTGAAGTAAGTACTCGGCTCGACCGCCACACAGAGTCGCCTTGCAGGGGCAACTGTTCTACTCCCGAATGCGTCGCAGTGTCGCCTGATAAAGGCTATACTACGTCTCTCATTCTACCCATTCTTTCACTTTTTCACCCCTAATCGAATTTGGAGAATCCACATGACGTTTCTCTTGATGCTTTGGCTCCCGATCATAGCGACTAGCGTGGTTCTTTTCGTTCTCAGCGCAATGGCCTGGATGGTTTTTCCCCACCATCGAGGTGACTTCAAAGCGAATGAATGTGAGGATTCGTTGCTCAAGTTCTTGCGAGAATCCAAGATTCAGCCCGGCCGATACATGTTCCCGTTTGCCAAAGGCGATCCGAACAAAGATCCTGTTGTCAAGCAAAAAATGATCGACGGACCGGTTGGCAGCATGACGATCTTCGACGGGATCGACATGAGGGGCAACATGATTTGGACCTACGTCTTTTTTTTGGTTACTTCAGCCTTGATCGCTTACCTTGCTTGGTATGCCATGGATGGCCATCCTGACAAGTCGTTCACGCGAGTATTTAGATTGGTGGGAACAGCTAGTATCCTCATATACTCGTGTTCAGCGATTCCGAATGACATTTGGTTCAAACGGCCGATAGCGACGAATCTTGTAGACGGCGTGGCATACGGTCTCACCACCGGTCTGATTTTCGCTGCCATGTGGCCAAAATAAGCAGCGCGTTTGAGTACCCGTACCAGTACGATTCCAACACAAATACCACGCATGAAAAATATTCGGAACTTTTGCATTATTGCCCATATTGATCATGGCAAGTCGACCTTGGCCGATCGACTGATACAGGCGTGTGGCGGCGTTACACAGCGTGAATTTCACGACCAGATCCTCGATTCGATGGATATCGAACGAGAACGTGGCATCACCATCAAAAGCAACTCGATCACCCTTTCCTACCGTGCCAAAGATGGCCAAGATTACCTGCTCAATCTCATCGACACTCCTGGTCACGTGGATTTTTCGCACGAAGTCCGACGTTCTTTAATGGCCTGTGACGGCGCATTGATCGTCGTCGATGCTTCTCAAGGGGTCGAGGCTCAGACAGTCGCCAATCTCTATTTAGCACTCGAATACAATCTGGCATTGCTACCGGTCATCAACAAAATCGATCTGCCAGCAGCCAATGTTGAGAAGGTGCGAGAGGAGATTGATGCCGACCTGGGTCTAGATCCTTTCGCGGCCATCCCTGTTTCAGCGAAAACTGGGGTTGGCATTGACGATGTTCTTGCCGGAATCGTCGACAAGCTGCCGTGCCCAAAAGGGGACCCCGACGCTCCGCTGAAGGCACTGGTCTTTGACGCCCACTTTGATACATATCGGGGTGTGATACTCCAGGTTCGCGTGATGGAAGGGACGCTAATAACCGGCGAGACCATCCATTTCATGCACGCAGGCCGCGACTACAAAGTGGACGAGTTGGGCTACAACCAATTGAAACTCATCCCTAAGAAACAATTAAGCGTCGGGGAAGTCGGCTATATCGTTGCGGGCGTTAAAAGCGTTCAAGATATTGAAATTGGCGACACCCTTACGCACCTGAATCGTCAAGCTGAAACGCCCATACCTGGCTACAAAAAGGCCAAGCAAGTTGTCTTTTCATCGATCTATCCAATGAGTACCGATGAGTACCAAGATCTTACAAAGGCTCTTGAGAAATTGGCAATCAACGACGCAGCCCTCACTTTCGAAAAAGATAGTTCGGCTGCGCTTGGGTTTGGATTTCGATGTGGCTTCCTCGGCCTACTTCACTTGGACGTCATTCAGGAACGCTTGCAGCGAGAATTTGACCTTGGACTCGTCATCTCCGCCCCGTCGGTGAAGTACAAGCTGAGTTTGAGAAATGGCACGACGATCGACGTCGACAATCCGAGCTATTGGCCAGATCCGACGATTATCGACTCCACCATGGAGCCCTATATCAAAGCATCGATCCTGATCCCGGAGGAGTACGTCGGACCAGTCATGGAGCTGTGCAGAGAACATCGCTCAGACAGTCAAACCATGAACTATCTCTCCGCGGGCCGAGTGGAGGTCAAAAGCGAGATGCCGCTCGGAGAGGTCCTTTTCGATTTTTACGGCAAGCTCAAGATGATAACGAGAGGGTATGGATCGTTCGACTATGAACCGATTGAATATCGCAAAACGGACATCGTGAAAGTCGATATCCTAGTCAATAAAGAGCCAATTGATGCCCTTTCGTATCTCGTTCATCGCGACAAATCGCGAACGCGGGCATTGCACTACTGTGAACAATTGGCCGAAGCAATTCCTCGTCACCAGTTCAAGATTCCTATCCAAGGCGCGATTGGGGGCGACATCATTGCGAGAGCGACCATTCAGCCTTATCGCAAGGATGTTACCGCAAAACTTTACGGCGGTGACGTGACGCGAAAGAACAAGCTACTCGATAAGCAAAAGAAGGGCAAAGCAAAAATGAAGCAGTTCGGCAGCGTGAATATCCCGCAAAAGGCGTTTGTTTCGGTCCTTCGATCCGACAAGGACTAGAATTGAAAAAGCATAAGATGCATGGTCCATTTTGAGACTTGGGGTTGGCAAACAGAGTGGCACGGCGGTCTCCGCCGTGATTTTTCGGACGTCGTGATTTTTAGATCGCCGCGATTTTTTGGTCCTAAGACCGAGCCTCTTTCAACGGCTACCCAACGGCGTTTGCCTGAGCCGCAAGCGCTAGCGCGGATTATTCATCGAGTATATCGATTTTCAATTGTCGCGTGATTTTTGGGTGTTGCCCATTGATGTGCGAATAAATTCGCTTTGCGGACAGACCGCCCCCTACCCCCCGGAAGTGTTTTTACTCGAGGTTAG
>JANLUJ010000079.1:0-3778 GCA_031363425.1 Pirellula sp. | reverse complement strand
GCCGATCGCAATCGACGGCTTCGATTTTTCAGTCGATGAAACCAAAGTGTTAGTCTACACGAACAGCCAACGCGTCTGGCGTCGCAACACGCGGGGCGATTATTGGTTGCTGGATCTCGTCAGTCTCGAGTTAAAACATCTCGGTGGCGATGGCGCTCCGTCGACAATGATGTTCGCCAAGTTTTCGCCCGATGGCAAACACATCGCGTACGTACGCGAAAATAATCTTTACTCGCAACTGCTTTCTGATCTTCACATCACCCCGCTGACAACAGACGGATCGGCAACACGTATCAACGGCACATCCGATTGGGTCAACGAAGAGGAACTCGACTTGCGAGACGGCTATCGATGGAGTCCCGATAGCACGGCGATCGCTTTCTGGCAGTTTGACACTACGGGAGTGTCCGAGTTTACAATGATCGACAATACTTCAGGAAAATATTCGAAGGCCATTCGATTTGCATATCCCAAAGTTGGTGAACGCAATTCAGCCGGTCGTGTTGGTGTTGTCAACGTATCCAATCGGGCCGATTCGAGGGTCAGGTGGCTCGATGTTGCAGGCGATCCACGCGAGCATTACATCGCTCGCATGGAGTGGATGCCTGATAACCAGCAGCTCCTCTTGCAACAATTTAACCGATTGCAGAACGTGAATCGCGTTATGATTGCCGAAGCAAAGAACGGTACGACAAAACCGGTTCTCACGGAAACCGATGACACCTGGTTGGAGAATGAAAATCCGGTGCAGTGGTTGAAACCAGGCAAAGAATTCCTGTGGATTAGTGAACGGGATGGATGGCGACACGCCTATCGCGCAAATGTGGAAACGGGCAAACTCGAATGCCTCACATCCGGCAGTTTCGACGTGATTGAAGTAGAAGCGATCGACGCAAAGAATGGCTTTCTTTATTTCGCAGCTTCGCCTGAAAACCCTACACAGCGTTATCTGTATCGCGTATCGAGTGCCGGGGGTGAAGCGACGAGACTCACGCCGATGAATCAGCCGGGTACGCACACCTTCGATGTTGCTGCCAACAACGAGTTTGCGGTCCACACTTATTCGAGTTTTAACCAACCCCCCGTTTCAGAATTGATTCGTTTATCCGACCACAAAGTGGTTCGAGTACTGACCACCAATCGCGTCTTGAAGGAAAATTTGGCCAAATTGCAACGGCCGACCACCGAGTTCCTCAAGGTGGATATTGGCCAGGGTGAGCCACTGGATTCCTGGTGCATTAAGCCTAAGGACTTCGATCTGGACAAACAGTATCCATTGCTGTTTCATGTATACGGCGAGCCGCATGGACAGACGGTAAAGGATGCATGGCAAGGCCAGCGAGGACTCTGGCACCTGATGTTGGCGCAAAAGGGTTTCGTCGTAGCGAGCGTTGACAATCGCGGGACCATGTCACCACGCGGCCGAGCGTGGCGCAAGTGCGTTCACCGGCAAATCGGCATTCTCGCATCGCAAGATCAAGCGGCCGCAGCCCGCGTGCTGCTGAATCGCTGGCCCTTTGTGGATCGCGCGCGAGTTGGCATTTGGGGCTGGAGTGGTGGCGGCAGCATGAGCCTCAACGCGATTTTCAGACATCCAGATCTATATCACACGGCGATTGCTGTAGCTCCTGTGCCGAACCAGTTGCTGTACGACACGATCTATCAAGAGCGATACATGGGGTTGCCCGACGACAACGCCGCAGGCTATCGCGATGGTTCGCCGCTGACATTTGCCAAGCAATTGAAGGGCAACTTGCTATTGGTTCATGGCACCGGAGACGACAACTGCCACTACCAAGGGGTCGAGTTGTTGATGAACGAATTAATCGCACAGAACAAGCAGTTTGATGTGATGCCTTATCCTGGCAGATCGCATTCGATATCCGAGGGGACCAACACCGCTCGCCATTTCTATTCGTTGTTGGCCCGATATCTCGAGGATCACATGAAATGAGAGCGACGTGGCGGACGCTGCCAGCGTCCGCAGTTGTAGATGACCGGTGGTCGTTTCCGCTGACGCTAGCAGCGTCAGCCACGTCACTCCAACTCTATCTCATACTTGAATCCGCGATTCTCAACGACCGCACCTTGAAGCGAAGCCGTTCGCCCATCGAGCGATAGTCCATAAACGAATGGTTTGTTGACGACGCAATCGACGGGCGCTGGCAAGTCCAATTCTTGAAGTGTCTTGGGCAACTTGCCGCCATTCTTGGCGCTCCAGTCTCGGATCGCTTCGATGGTTCGGATCAAATCGATGTGCTGTTGGAGTGATGCCGCAGAAAGGATGAAGTTTAAGGGTGGCTCAAATGCAATCTTGACAGGCAATTCATCTGCCAATTCTTGTTCTCTACGATTCTTCAGTTCGATCAGCTTAGGAATCGCTTGATGAAAGTCCAAAAGAGCCCAACTCATGCCTTCATCCGTCAGTTTTTGAGTACGCAGGAACCAGTATCGAACCCAGACTTCGGAATCGCACATGGATTTTACTGGACGGTCTTCGTCCTTCCAAATCGCTGGAAGTCGCTCTCGAGCCAATCGCGTCCAGTCATTGAAAACAACAGACTTATCAATATTTCCTGTTGCCATAGCATCGGAGTAAGAAACTATGGTTTGAACCAACGAAACCCATTGCGTTTCTGAGGAAATGGCGTCTAAATCAGCCAACTGCAATACGGACTTTTGCCATATGAAGGCTTCCAGCTGCAAGGCAGGTTTTGTGTCTATGAAGGGCGATGGTATGCCAGCGATATGCCAGTATTGGTTCTCCGATGCTGGATGTTGAATCAACTCTTCGATTACGTCTAAGAAATTTCTTGTATTTGCTGCTTGAACCAATTTGCAAACTTGAAATGGGGTTTCACCAATGTGCTTGGATAGCCCAAGTCCGATAAGGATCTTATCCATGGCATCATTCAGTTTTCCTGCCTGGATATCAACTCTCGCTCGAACGGCAATTGCTTTAGCGTAGACGCGGGTTTCCTGGACATCGGGAAGCAAAACCATTGCTAGTGACTGAGTACCCTCTCCTATCGGGTACTCCCATCCAGCACGCTCACGAAACGCTGCCCGTCTTAGATCGCCAAACCCGATGGGCGTTAGTTTCAAGACCTCGGCCGAGTCGAGCAGTTCGAGTTGCGTCGTGAGATAGTCGGTTTTGCTAAACTGCCGAAGCGCTTCGAGCCTCTGGGTAGCTTCGAAGTTCTGCCTCAGAATTATCGGGACCGCGTTTCCACGTTGGATTCTTTCTTGTGTTGGAAACAGTTTGCTGGCAGTACTCGCAATGGCTTGCTTAGGACGAAGCACAGTCGTCCGAAAGGCAATCCCACTGCCTGGCGGATCCATTACTGGCATGCCACCTGTAAAATCGCTTTCTTGAGCGAAGATGTGCACCGGAGTCTGCACGAATGTGACTGCAATAGTTGCGACCAAAACGAGACATCTTGAAGGGTTCATGGCTACCTCAATGGTGATTTAAAACGGATTTGGGATTGTCGCAACCGGCAGGTGCGACCTAAGGTAGGTCACTCTTGCCGAGAGTGACCTTGCACTGCCTTTGGGGCACTAAGGCGACAGGCAGGTTTAACCGTACCTAGCACGACGCGCAAGCTAGTGATTCCAACTTCCAATTCACTAGCTCGCGCGTCGTGCTACTGGTACTTTTCAGTCTGCTGCTCTCCTAAAAAGAAGTCACCTTCGACCGCACAAAAAGTGGCTTTGATTCATCTTCATCCACATCGGGTCTGGCGTCACTTGAATGCGATGCAACGGCAACTACTTG
>JANLUJ010000063.1:0-1363 GCA_031363425.1 Pirellula sp. | reverse complement strand
TAACCACCCCAACATTGTCGGCGTTTACGACTTCGGTCAAGCCGGTGGACTCTATTACTTGATCATGGAATATGTCGATGGCGTCAATCTCCGACAGGCTTTTGCATCATCTCGTTTCACTCCACAACAAGCCTTGAATGTCATTCCAAAGATCTGTGAAGCTTTGCAATTCGCGCACGACGAAGGGGTCCTGCATCGCGATATCAAACCTGAGAATATCCTTTTGGATACCAAAGGCCGCGTGAAAATCGCCGACTTTGGAATCGCTAAATTCGCTGGCGTGGATGACAAAACAGGACTGACCGCGACGGGTGCAACCATTGGCACACCGCATTACATGGCACCCGAGCAAGTCGAACGACCAGCCGATGTCGATCATCGCGCCGATATCTTTTCGTTGGGTGTTGTATTTTATGAAATGCTGACCGGCGAACTGCCGTTAGGACGATTCTCAGCTCCCTCGGAAAGGACCAAATCCTTGGATGCTCGCATCGACAAGGTGGTCATGCGAGCGCTTGAGAAGGATCGTGAGCGGCGACAGCAGAGTGCGAATGAAGTACGCACGCAAGTTGAATACCTGAGCGGTTGTGCTAACGACAAGCGATTGAATCAAGAGTCCGATCCTACGCCACCGGTCATGGACTCGATTAAGTCTCAGTCAAGTCATATTTACCGTCCAACGATTGCCATTGCGTTAGTGATTGCTTCGATCTTGCTCCCCATTGTGATTGCTGTGAATTTAAATCCTGGCATGGAGAGAATGCCCACCTACTTAGCTATGATCGCGGCGTGGTTTGGCATTCCAGGTACGCTGCTTGGCTTATTTCATTTGCAGTATTTGAGACGAAGCGGACACAGGAACGGTTTGATGACCGCAGTTCTTGCATGCACATTTTGGCCGTTTTCTCTTGCTGCCTTGCTGTTCTTCAGAATTTCGTGCGACCTACTATCCCGTGTCCATTCGAGTGTTTCTGATTCTGTGGAACTTTTCGCAGTGACACTCATACTGGTGTTAAGCGTCGCGGCACCAGTTTTGGCGGTGTGGTCAATCAAGAAATGGGTTAAAAGAACTCGGCCGGAACCAGGGTTTGAGCACAAAGCTCTACATCCCGTTGAGCTACTACTTCATTTCATCTCGAAAGCGTTTGCAGTGACCCTTTGGACCTTGTTTGGGCTCGTGATTGCCTATATGACGCTAGGCTTAACTAGAAAACCAACCGTAGTGCTATACGACGTTTCGATTCCACAATCTACCGTGTCGGAATCTACCGTGTCCGAAGTGCACTATTTAAACTTGGACATCGCCGCGATATCAACCAAAGAGAATGTACTAGTCATCGATGTCATGGAGGGGGAAAGCTCC
>JANLUJ010000044.1:0-6370 GCA_031363425.1 Pirellula sp. | reverse complement strand
TGGCCCCCTGGGCCGTGCGAAACTCGGGCCAGGGGCCCAAGCTACGGTAAACCAACTCCTGCCGCCCGCCTCAAAGTACTTCACCGACACAGCCCAGGTCGCCATCCTAGCGCATTCAGTTAGCGCCGTTGCCTGTTTTTCGATTCTGAATATCCACCAACATGAATCACCTAGTCTCCAACATTATTAAACGGCGGGAATTTCTTGGGTCGGCTTCGTTGATTGCAGGCATCCATTCGATGCCGGCTGCTTGGTCCATGGATGCGAAGCCAACATTCCCAACAACGTCGCGTTTCTTCTTTACATCGCAGGGCAAGACAGGCTTCGCAAGTACAGACGGGGCTCCATTCAAATACTTGGACTTCGACGCGCCGGGCCAGGCGACGTGGCAACCTGGTTCGAGCTTCAAGGATGGCCGTCGAGTCATTGTGCTCAGCATGGAACCCCGACGCGATGGTCCAGGCAAACCTTTCGATGAGTACTATACTCAGACTCCGACACACTTGTGGCTATACGATCTCGATAGCGGGTCGCTTGAGGAGATATGTAACAAAGATCGTATTGCGCCATTTACCACACCCGCGCTACTGATCTCCGACGAACGACTATTGATTCAAGTTGTGAAGAACAAAGTCGGACAGATCTTCAGTGTTCGCTTGGACGGGAGCGACGCTAAGGAATTCACAAAAGCAGGCGAAGGACTTCCCTATGGTTTGAGCCTTAGCCCCGACGGAAAGCGAGTGGCCTATCATCTGGCGAGCCCAAAGGGTTATCAGGTGTGGACAAGTGATACCGATGGAACCAACAGATTAATGGTCGCTGCACAACCTGGACATTTGTACTTTGGGACCCAGTGGTCGCCGGATGGAAAGTGGGTGTTGTATGTTGATTGCCTCAATGAGAAAGATCCAGGGCATGATTGGGCGGACGTCTGCATAGGTCGCCCGGACGGTTCCGAGCATCTTGTACTGACCAAGGGGCAGTCGATGTGGTTTGCTGCGACGTATGGTGACCCTAAAACGCGAGGCAGCGGATCGAACGTACCCTCGTGGACGATTGACGGACAAATCCTCTTTCCCATGAGAACCCCGAACGCTAAGGTGCCTTGGGAATATCGTGTGAATCAACCGGATGTCGATCATTTCAATCGCGAGTTCAAGCCGGAACTTGCTCGGGGAGGAACGCAAATATGCCGCTTGAATCCGATGGACAGTTCGATAAGCCAGTTGACGCCGAACACTGAGTCCGTATGGGATTTTCGTGCGAGTGAATCCCCTGATGGGAAAGAGATTGTCTTCTGCCGAGCTGCCACCGGAGAAGCTCCAGCCATTTGGGTCATGGACAGCGACGGCAAAAATGCTCGCAGAGTGACTCAAGGAATTGAAGACCTCGGCGCAGATCATCCCCGTTGGATCGGGAAGTAATTTTCGACCAATTGTTCGGGCGCGTTCGCACGCGAGTCTGTTCACGGGCAAAGGATCTCGTCAATGAATCCACGCTTCAACTCGCAGGTTTGCAGATATCGACACAAGGCAATTGTATTAGCAAGTCGTCGACTCGGTCGTCCTAGCCCGTGGACCCTTTCGGTTGGTACATCTAATACAGTAAGCAACTCCTCAAGCGTACCATTTTTCTGGCCACGATGCAGCTGTATGCTCTTCAAATAGATCTTCTGGTGCGTCGTGTTGTCAACGGCACTCAATAATCTCGAGCAGTTCCCATAGTAGTAGGCGAGCGTGTCGGTAGAACGCAAGAATGCCCCCCAATCGTCGCGAAATGCGTCCATGGAAACGGCTCCCGCAAAGATGCTGCGTGGCAGTCCCAAATGCTCAAGAAACGAATCCGACAGGACACTCGATGAGTGAATCGCGCGCTCAAAACGTTCACCGGTACCGAGTCGTTCTGCAACCCAATACACGGGAGCTCGACTGCTTTCTCGGATCGAATCTGCAACACGGTTTGGGCTCGGTGCCGTTTCGCCGTATAGGACAACAATGTCTTGAAGGTTGTGTCTCAATTCCTTTGGAATATTGAGTGGTGCGCGAGGTCTACATTTCCTGCGCACACTGTCCTCGGACTTAGGGTGAGCCAATTGCTCGTTCACCATAAATTCAAAGGCCGCGACGAGCTGCGTCAAGCCTTGAGTCTCGGGCTCCAAAAATCGTAGCGCAGCGACGGTCGCCTCCAGAGTCGATAGAAACAATATATGGGGTTCGCGCCGAATGCCATAGCGACTCGGTTGAGTCGGAGCCAAACGAACCCTTGGCAAGCATCGGAGCTGAGGAATGTCTCGGAACAGAGTCTTGGTGTGGTGCCAAGTGCCATCCAAGACGATGAGCTGTTTAGGCATGTCGCTTGGGCTCAATTCCTCCAAGAGCTGCGAACCATCGCCTGGGTACAATAGTGCAGTCTCGTTGGAAAAAGACAACTCAGCAAATGCCTTCGCAAGACCGTCAATTTGGTCCGCGAAAAGTCGAGAATTCCTTAAGGAACTTCGCAAGATGCGAGCCGTGTTAAACGGATGGAGCTTTTCGCGCCGGTGCTGCAATATCACAACACTGGTCCGGTTGTTGATCCTGGGTATGTGAACACAAAAGCAGCGGTCCATCGGACGAAAACACTCGTAGCATCTCGGTCGCCATTCAAGACGTTGTTGTTCACGCTGGTCTCGCGACATTTACTTTAGTCCAATGCCCCTAGGGCGACCACTAATTGCCCCAGAAAGGTCTATCAAGGCTCCCGGACTTCTAGCAATCTTGTCGGAAAAAACGCGAATGTCGCTTACGATGGGTTGAATCTTCTGCGTGAGCACTTGAACGTTGGCTGAAGCAGCTTGAATGTTATTGAAGGTTTTCTTTGCTTCATTATAGAGCGCTGGGTTATCAATCAGTTGAGCAACCGTTCCATCGCTGTTGTTGAGACGATAAGTGAGCTTCCTGAGATCAATGGCAAGCGTGTCGATATCGGCCAAGGCCTTAATCGCATTTGCAACTAGGACTTCGCTATTTTTGCTAACTGGTTCGGTAATCTCCGCGATGTTCTCGATGGCAACGTTTGCGTTTTCTACGGCTTTACGAATGGTCTCGCCAATCCCATCGAACTCCTTCCCCAGTCCCTCGAGACTTGCGCTAAACTTTTCGAAGCCCTTAAGCGTACGCTGCGTTTGCGCTAGCGTCGTTTGAGCTTCTTTGAACAGTTCGGGCAATGCTGCCAATAGGTTTGCCACGGCATTTGGGATGTCTGCTTTCTCAAACTGGGTCACTACACGATTGACCGAATTGACGCCAGTCTTTACATCGTCCACTGCTGACTTGAGGGAGGAGACCAGTTCCCGAATTGGCCCATCTCCCTCGGCCACAAATTCCTGAACCGAAGCACCTATCGAGTCAATGCGAGACAAAGCACGCTCTACTGTGGTTAGGACTGGCACAATGTTGCCCTCAAGACGGGCCAGCGACTCCATCGGATCCGCTGCAACTTCTCCACCATCCAGGAACGAATTGTCTGTGATGATTTCGTTGATGGCCGCCGACTCACGTGCATCCAACACCCCGTCCCTTGGTGTACCCATCGTCCCATCGAATCGGCGAAGATTTGATTCTGCCGTACCCTCAACAAATTCGATGACCGCATCGCCCGTAATAAACGAGCCACTCTGAATTCGCGGAACCTCACCCTTACGCAACTCCACTTTACGGTCTAGTTCCATTCGGATGATGACTCCCTCGCTTCCGGGTCGAAGTGAGATGCTTGAAACGCGTCCTATCGGTACTCCGTTCTTGCGGACGTGCGTATCGACGGAGACTTTCGGTGCTCGAGGGAAATTGATGCTGACACGCATGCGATCGACCCACAAAGTGGGTACGGCGCCAAAAAATGCAATCAAAAGGACTCCGATGATTGCGGAGGCCAAAACTAGCACTCCAACACCGAAACGATAGCCGCTTTCTTCCATGATTACTCCTCGTCCATTCCATCGTTATGATTGGGATCGACCAAGTTAAGTGTATCCGGATGTCCTTTGCCGCGTGAGGCAAGCATCTCCATCAATCGTTCTCCCGCTTCACCATTGACAAATTGTCTAACCCTTCGATCGGGTGTGCTATCGAGTTTGTCCGGCGGGCCATCATACAGTATCTGGGATTCGCCATGTTCTAACCTTGAAAATGGGTACAACATGATTACACGATCGGCTACTTTTCGAGCGGAATGCATATCGTGCGTCACAATAATGCTAGTCACTGGATAACGTTTTCGCGTTCGCATCATCAATTCATTGATTACGTCGCTCATGATCGGGTCCAATCCAGTCGTTGGTTCGTCGTAAAGGAGCAAGTCTGGTTCTAATATCAAGGCACGTGCGAGCCCTACACGCTTGCGCATACCACCAGACAATTGCGATGGGCGTTTTGGCAAAACGTTGGTTGGTAAACCTACTTCCGCCAGACGATCGGAAATTAGATTTTGGGCGTGTTTGCCTTTAGGCACACCATGTTGCCGAAGCGGGAAGGCAATGTTCTGACTGATCGTCATGCTGTCAAAGAGAGCAGCATTTTGAAAAACAAATCCGAATCGTTTCCTCAAGTTCGTCATGTTTCGATCATCTAGTTTTTGGATGTCTTGGCCATCGAATATGACGCTACCCGTGGTTGGACTCAGCAAACCGACCAGGGCTTTGAGAAACATCGTTTTCCCGCATCCGCTTTCACCAATGATCGCGACCGTCTCACCTTTATCAATTTTGACCGAGATGTCCTTGAGAACGACCTGTCGGCCAAATTGCAACGACATTCCGCGAGCCTCAATGATGGGACGAGTCGCCGGTGGACTGCTTGCTGCAATTTGCGAAACGATCGAATCGTCCATCAAAACAGTTTTGCCCCCGTTGGCCAAATGGCAAAGTAGACTGCGTCGAGGAAAATATTTAGAACAATGTCTAACGCGAGAATCATCACAAAGCTCTGAACGAAAGCGGCTGTGGCTGCTCGACCAACTCCTTCTGCACCTGGCTGACAATGAAAGCCACGGAAACAGCTGACAATGGCGATCGTAGCTCCGAAAAAAACACTCTTGAATACCCCCGTAAATAGATCGAAGCCGCCCACAAACTCTCGGCTGTTACGCAAGTACTGTGCATGGTCGATTCCCAATACGATCACGCTATAAAAGTATCCGCCCACGATCCCCATAAAGTCAGCCATGATGGTCAAGGCAGGGATTAGTAATACACATGCCATGAATCGCGGCACGACCAAGTAGTGAATGGGATTGGCCCCCATGCTGACAAGTGCATCGATCTGTTCCGTCACACGCATCGTACCTAGGACCGCAGCCATCGCACTGCCTACTCTGCCTGCAAGCATCGTAGCAGCCAAAACGGGGCCAAGTTCACGGACCAACGACATATTGATGACGGCCCCGAGCCGCGTCTCTAAACCGATGTTCTTGAACTGATGATAGCTTTGAATCGCCAGAACCATTCCGATGAAGGTACCGGTAAGAGCGACCACAGGTAGGCTCAAGACACCGACGGCGTAGAAGTTTGGCATCAGCGTCTCGCGTTTGGGGCGAGCCCGAAACATCCAAGCCAACATTTGGAAAGTGAACAGCGATATATCGCCGAGCGTCGAGATCGCTTGGATTACGACCGTACCCCACGCCGACGCAACTCGGTGCAGGCTGCTCAAGAACCGACTTGAGGTGGAGTCCATGTTTGGAAACGGATCGCTTGCCATACGAAGTACATCGGCTGTTAAATGGCGCAGCTTGAATCGACTTTGCCGAAAAAGCAGTTTGTATCACATCGCATGGGCTAGCATTGTATTTGGTCCTAATTGACGCTAGCAATCCGGTCGTGTATTCCCCAAGCCGCGACTACGATTCTTTACCTTTCGTGAACCGAGACCGGTAGACGGGCAATCCGTTGCGGCGAGTTCTTCGTTCGAAGTGGGTCAGGTAGTCCATATCGTGCTCTGCCGGCGGCTCGCTCACGAAGAACGGACCCTTGAGTTTGGTAACCTGATCGATCAATTCGAGCGTCCCTTCGTAGTAGTCCAGCACATCGGTCCAGAAATGAAGCGATCCGGACGGCTTAAGCGCGCGCTCGATATTGCAAAGGGATTTTTCATTTAGAACACGTCGCTTCTTGTGGCGAGACTTCCACCACGGGTCGGGGAAGTAAACGTGGATAGCATCCAACGAGCAGTCCGCTATGTCCTGTTCCAGAACAGCCACCGCGTCGCATGCGAAAAACTTTGCGTTGCGGATTCCAGACTTTTCAATACGGGATTGGCACTCCAGCGCGTACTTGGCCGCGAGCTCTAGTCCAACAAATCGTCGGTTCGGTAATCGCTTGGCTGCGTTCGTTAAG
>JANLUJ010001394.1:0-2563 GCA_031363425.1 Pirellula sp. | reverse complement strand
TCCAACAAAGAACTGACTTGTCCGTCGAATTCGTTATAAGGTTTTTGCTATTGATACTGATAACTTGTCGTTTAGTAGTGCGTATTTCCTAGATATTGACAATCAAGTTTGACTTTGCAAATCAGCAAAAATCCATTTCATCAGAAGTCGGGTTTTCCGATGCAGCTGCGATATAACCTGTGGGCGAACACCGTGGAATCGAGGTAGTTCGCGGTGGCTGAGTCTTTGCGAAGGGCCAATGTTTGCCTCTAAGAGTGGTGCAAATAAGCGATCGCGACTTCCACTTCAACGTCTGCACTTAGCGAGAGTCTAATTCAAAATGAGCTATGCTTTTGTCCGACAAAACGATCAAAGCGACTGCGGTGCGGCAGCGCTGGCCACGGTTGCAATGCATCATGGATTGTCGATTGGCCTGCAACAAATGCCTGATTTGGCTGGCACTGACCGAGTTGGTAAAAATTTACTCGGACTCGTAGAGGCCGCCGAAAAAAATCGGCTTTATGGCCAAGGCTGTTCAAGGACCCTATGATGCGCTGCCGGACGTGCCCCTCCCCGCCATCGCCCATGTGCGAACCGACGAAGGGCTCGGACATTTTGTTGTACTTCATCGCGTGTCGCCACAACGGGTCATCATGTCGATTGCCTTTTGGTCGTGCTCATGATGGGCATTCTCTACCACTACGACGCTAGGTTGGCAGCCCTGTCGACGGTTTTTGTTGTCATGCTCCTTTTGAGCACGGTAGCCCACCATCCCTTTGTGCGACGCCGATCGCGCGAAATGATGGAACATTCGGTGCAACTGTCGGCACACTATGTTGAAGATGTTTCAGCGGTCGAAACCATCAAAGCATTTGGCGCCGAACGACAACGCATCGAGGAGGGTGAATCACGCTTGGTACGGGTGGTTCAAGCGGCATTCTCCCTTCAGTCACTTGGCAATGTCGAGTATAGGGATGGCGATCACAGGTCTATCAGGCATCGCGCTAAGGCGCGAATGAACGAACGCCTGTAGTTTTGTGAACTGCGACAGGCCATAATATGTCTCTGTTGAACAACTTGTACCAAACACCTATTGGAGAAATCGATAATGAAACTCCTGTTGACCTATGTCTTCCTTGCGATTGTTCCGATTGCGATTCAGGGTTCCGGTGGTGGCGCTTCGCTTACCACCGGCTACTTTCCACGATCCTTTCAGGATCACGTCGCGATAGGGAGGATTGACATTTCATGCTGTTCGCGAAACGATGATCGATTGCTGGTTTAGTTAGGAGGTTCATTTGGTATTGCAGTTTGAGATCCTTGAACCGTACTTTGACTTTGATTGCGCGCACCTTCGCCACGTCGCCCAACCTCGGGCCGGGCCGGTTGACTGACAAACGCTTTTGTATCGGTAGCAGCCTTGGTCTCAACGCCTGGCTTCTGCATGAAGCCAAGATCGTCGAACCAATCGATGAACCGATTTTGCCAAGTACCGTACGGAATCCCATTCCTATGGGTCAAGCCGCCGGAGGCACCGTTCGAACCGGGATGATAACCATTGCCATAAATGTGCATCTCCACATTAGGGATACTGGCCTTAAGCATTGCTGTAAAATATTCATTTGCCCAAATGGCGTGCCCGCGATCGCCAGCACCGGAACAGGTGATGAAGGCGGGTGGCGTATTCCGAGGAATGGCTGTATTTGGGTCACGAGCAAATGGCGTTGGACCTGGATAGATGATCCCGACGAAGTCCGGTCGTGAAGTCGTGCCTGCCAATGGATCATTTGAGCCTTTGTTTGCAGAATCAAACGCATCAAAAGCAACTGCGGCCGGTGCGGACAATTCTGCTCCTGCCGAAAAACCCATGATGCCTATTTTATTTGGATCGATGCGCCACTGTTCAGCATGTTTGCGGACCATGCGAATGGCTTGTAGAGCATCATTAACGGCATCCGTTTCCGCAACATATCCGTCATTTCGTAATCGATTTCGCAAGATGATGGTATTGATCCCGTAGTTGTAAAAAAACGGAACAAAATCGGCGCTCTCTCCTCCCACATTCAGCGTTCGATGTCCGCCGCCAGCAGCCAATATGACGGCTGCGCCTGTGTTGATCCCGCGGTCGACCATATGTACTTCAATCGACGGATTATGAATGTTGACGATACTCGAAATGCGACCGGGCACAGTGCTTGACATGTTGTATTTTTCGGCTTCCTTGATCCTGTCTATCTTCAGGAACGCAGAATTGGCTGGATACAACGGCACCACAATGCCTCCTGGCAGAATCGGCTGTGGAACGTAGGGTTGATCCGTTACTGGCCCCGGGGCAGGGATTCCCATCGGCGGTGGAATGAACACGGCTGGCGACTCCTGCGCATGATTTAACCGTTCTACACAGCAGATCAGCCCGAGGGCTACAACTGTCGCGACCCACGTTCTCTTTGAATGGACGTGATTGTTTCTCACTCGCAAACTCCTATTTCGAACTTGTAAGAAATGCGGTCAGCCTGAGGACAGGCTGACCTACGTGAACCATGTCAGCCTGAGGACAGGCTGAATTACGTGAACCATGTCAGCC
>JANLUJ010001383.1:0-7273 GCA_031363425.1 Pirellula sp. | reverse complement strand
AGACACGCTCATCCTTTGGACAACCGAGTTTGGTCGAATGCCAAGTTCACAAGGTGGAAAAGGGCGAGATCACAATCCCTTTGTGTTTACCAACTGGCTATGTGGCGGTGGTATCAAGGGGGGGATTACCTATGGAGAAAGCGACTCTCTTGGATACAAACCACTAGACCGAAGTAATCCAACGCAAGTCTATGACATTCATGCGACAATCTTGCATCAGCTTGGTTTCGATCACACGCAGCTAACGTACCGCAACAACGGGATCGACCGGAGGCTCACCGACGTTCACGGGAAAGTGATCAACGAAATTATTTCGTAACTTAGGCTCTCGGAGGCTGGAAGCAGAACAATCCAGCAGGACAAGCCTGCGGTATTTTTGAATCCCACCGGCTTGACCGGTGGATCGTTCGGGCTTTTTGGCTACACATTGTGTTAGCCCAAGAGGGGGCACTGTTACATTGCTGGGAGCTGGGCGTCGTCATGCCACTTGTTTAGCTGTTCGTTACCAGTTCTGGTGCAAAAATCGCCGAATGTTTCGTTTTCGACACGTTCCGCTTTAAACGCTACGAACAAAGGCTTTAGTGTTGAGACTATATTCTCAAACGGCACAAGGTCTTTGAAAATGAAGGCGAGCCTCGTGCCGAGTCGCGTGCCACCAACGTACATCGTATACTTCCCTTTGGCCTTGCCTACTAAACCAATGTCCGCATTGTAAGGCCTTGCGCAACCGTTCGGGCAGCCCGTCATTCGGAGTGTAAACAATTCTTTGTCCAGTCCCATGTCTGCGAGAACTTTTTCCAGTTCGTCGATCAAGCCCGGGAGCGCGCGTTCGCTTTCGGTGATCGCCAATCCACATGTAGGCATAGCGACGCAAGCGATGGACCAACGACGTACATTGGAGATCTCTTCGGAAAGCGGCAACCCTCGCTTCTTGATGAGCCCCTCAAGTTTGCTTTTGTTCTTTTCCTCGACATCGCAGAACAGAATGCTTTGGTGTGCAGTGAGTCGAATCTCGGGATTCAACTCGTGGCAAATGTCTCTTAGGGCCGCCTTCCAAGCGCGGTCCTCGTTGTCGTACAAGCGGCCGTTCTCGACATTGAATCCGTAAAACCACTTCCCGTCCCCTTGCTCGTCCCACCCCATATGATCGTTGTGTTCTCGAACCTCATCGTGAGTGCAATCGGCCAAATGACTACCAAAGTACTCTTCGACTTTGCCTCGGAACCAATCGATACCTTCGTCGTGAATCAAGTACTTGAGACGAGCTCGTTTTCGGTCACCGCGGAAACCGAAATCGCGTTGGACTTTGACAACCGCTTCGGCTACGCCAATGGCTTGTTCAGTGGTCGCGAATGCCATGCGCGTTGCCAAGCGAGGAAACGTTTTCTTGGCACTCGGAGTAATACCCAAGCCGCCTCCGACCGCAACATTGTATCCAATGACTTTTCCATCTCGGATGACGGCGATATAGCCTAAGCAATTGGTATATACGTCAGTGCAATTGTCGTCTGGCAAAGCGATGGCTGTTTTAAACTTGCGTGGCAAGTAGGTTTTGCCATAGATCGGTTCATACACTTCATCACTACCACCCTCAAGCGTTTCTTCACCCGTGTCAGGATCCTTTAGCCACAATTCGTAGTAGGCTTTTGTGCTGGGAGCTAAGTGCATTGCCAGATCATAGGCGAGCTTTTGGATCACCGGACGAATGTTGTCCTTGTACGGAGCCGGGCATGCCATCACGTTTCGATTCACGTCACCACACGCAGACAAAGTACTTAAATGAACATCGTTGATACGACGAATGCATTGTCGCAGATCGGATTTAAGAATGCCGTGGAGTTGTAGGCCCTGTCGCGTTGTTACTTTGAGCGTCGTATTGCCGATCTCATCGCACAAATCTAGATGCGCGAGCAATTGAGGACTGGTCATGATGCCAGCCGGAATTCGGCTTCGCACCATAAAGCTGTAGGCTTTTTCTGACTTGCCACTTTCGGTTGCGGCACCTCGAGCTTCCCGATCGTCTTGCTGGTAAGTCCCGTGGAACTTCAATAATTGGATATCCTCTTTGCCGAAATGGGTTGTCGGAGCTGCGAGTTCGGCTCCAATAGTTCCGCGGAGATAGTTGCTCGCTGTTTTCATTCCTTCGACAGGACTAAGCTTTTCTTCTGCAGGATTTTCGTTATCGGCCATTTGGAAAATTTTTTCTAGCGTATGAGCATGATTGGTCGCGAATAGGACCGGGTGGCTCGACGAACCACCTAGCAAAACAATATAACAAATGAGGATCTTGACGATATCCCGAAAGTCAGGACGCTGGTCGCTGACGGATGCGGTTTTTATTCACAACTCTTTAAAGTAACAATTCTAATGACCGCTCGTATTTTAGATGGCAAATCAATTGCCCTCCAAATCCGCAAGGAAATAGCAATTGAAGTTGTGGCCTTGCATGAACAACGCGGCATTCAGCCTTGCTTGGCGGCTATTCTTGTCGGAGACGATCCGGCAAGTCACGTGTATGTTCGAAACAAGGAAATTGCGTGTGTAAAAGCTGGTATTCAAAGCCGCCTTTTTCGAATGCCGAGCAGCACGACGACCACCGAACTCCTGGGCCTTCTTGCTCAACTAAATAGTGATGGCAAAATCCATGGGATATTGGTTCAGTTGCCGTTACCTACACAAATCAATGAGCGACAAGTGCTCGACGCAGTCGCGCCCGCAAAAGACGTGGACGCTTTCGCTCCTGAAAACGTCGGTCGAATCTCGCAAGGACGTCCACGTTATTTGCCCTGTACCCCTCATGGCGTCATGCAATTGCTTGGGCGATGCGAAATCGAAACAGCAGGCAAAGAGGTAGTTGTCGTTGGCAGAAGCGACATTGTTGGTAAACCGCTAGTATCGATGTTCCTACAGAAGAATGGACCAATGGGGCCAAGCAACGCCAATTCAACGGTGACATGTTGCCACAGTCAATCCGTTGACCTAGGCAAAATTACACGGAGAGCCGAGATCCTCGTGGTTGCCATCGGCAGGCCGAAGTTTATTACAGCCGACATGGTTAGTCCCGGTGCAGTGGTGATCGATGTCGGTATCAATCGGTTGGGCGATCGAATTGTTGGTGATGTTGATTTTGAACCGGTCGCAAAAATAGCCAGCGCGATCACGCCGGTGCCGGGGGGGATTGGACCATTGACTATCGCAATGCTTCTGCGGAATACACTCACCGCAGCCAGTCAGGTTGATTAAAGCGATCGTGGCCGACGCTGCTGGCGTCGGTTCGGATTCTGGCAGCACGTCGGCTCGGATGCTGGCAGCATCCGCCACGATTACACCACCTCTGACACAATGAACGGGGCGCGATACTCTCGTTTTAGAAATTTGTTGGCTTGCTCGGAATTGCTTCCTACAAACCTCTCCGTCTTGGGATCGATGGTCAACATCGGACCTAACTTGAGGCCAGCGTTTTCCATGGTCAACGAATGAGACGTCATTAACTGCTTCATTTCGTCTACGAGCGATGTCCATTCTTTGACTTCGACGCGCTGAGCATCGACCATCGAAAAGGCACTGCCAGTTCGATAGGCGATATTAGCCAGATTGCACCAGCCTGTGGTGTCATGCCCGACTTGAACATCTGTGTTGAGGATCGTCCTGTCTCTCTTGCGAACGGCATCGAGGAAGTTCTGTTGATGGAGCGTTCCACCACTGTTACCTTTAAACTCCTTGATTTGTTTTCCATCTTTATCGAAAGCTGCTCCACGACCGCGTTGACCTTCGAAGCGTCCCCCCTCGCAATAGGCGACGTACCCACTACCTGGACCAGGGCACTTGGGAGATTTGTTGCTTTCAGGCGATGCAGGTAGATTGGTTAGTCCTATAACAACTGGAACTGAGCCCGTGTCGAAATAGACGAAATGGACATTCGGGGTTTCTCCACCATCCTTCCATACAACACGGCCACCGCCACCGAATATTCGTTTTGGTAGCGACACTTTGTCCAGGAATACGTTGTTGCGGAGATCGTCTAAAACATGCACGCCCCAATTCCCCATTTCGCCAGATCCAGTATTCCAGTCCCAGTGCCAATCGTAATGAAGACTATTGCGGAAGATCGGTTTATCTTGAGCGGGCCCGAGCCACAAGTTGTAATCGACATTCGAATCGATCTGCAGTGGGGTCGTTCGAATCCCAATTGACTCTCTTACTCCATAGCGATTGACACGGGCTGAAAGAATATTTCCAAGAACTTTATCTTCATGCAGGAATTTCTTGATTTCGGCTTGCATTGGATCGGATCGCTGTTGGGTACCAACTTGGCAAATACGATTGTATTTGCGCGCGGCCGCGATGGTTTGTTGACCTTCCCATTGACTGTGGGACAAAGGCTTTTCGACATAGACGTCTTTCCCGGCTTGCATCGCCCAAATAGCCGCAAGGCAATGCCAATGATTGCAAGCGGCGATTACTACCGCATCGATTTGCTTATCATCGATAAGTGCCCGTAGATCAGAGAAGCCTTTGGCTTCGGGCGCAAACTTTTCCGTGTAGGAAGCTACCTTGCTACTATCCGGATCGCATAGGCCAACGATTTTTGTGCCGGCAAGTTTGGAGAAGACAGGCAGATGTTCACCCGCTCGCCCCCCGCAACCGATAAACCCAAGGCGAATCTCGCTGTTCGACTGAGAATAGCCACGCGATGAAGAAACGCTGGCTAAGGCGCCTGTTGCGGCCACGGCTTTGACGAAGTTTCGACGGGAAACGGATTTCATTTTTGTTTGTCTCGTGATCTGCAATGCAAAGAGTTGAATGTTCGCCAAAAACGGTCTGACGGCCGCTTGCTGTGCCGCTAAATATTAGCAGCACGAAGTCCCTCGCTCAATCTTTGGAGTGAAAAAGAGCAGCAAGTTGTATTTTCTATTGACTCGGCGCTTACCAATCTTCTATGAATTGCCCAAATCATGAAAGTAGCAATATTACTGCCAACTTGGGTAGGTGACACGTGCATGGCCACGCCGACTATTCGGGCTCTTCGCACAGGTCTACCCAACGTCGATGAACTCTGCGTGGTGGGACGCCATGCGCCTGTGGCAGTTCTCGAAGGAACGCCATGGATTGACTCATCGATCGTCTACAAACCCAGGTCAACCGATTCGAAAATAGTCTCGAGGCGTGGATTGGTCGGCAAGCTAAAGCGCCGTGGCTTTGACATGGTCGTGTTGTTGCCAAATTCACTGTCGGCTGGCTTGATTGGTTATTTGTCTGGGGTTAAACGGCGCGTAGGGTACGCAAAAGATGGTAGAAGTTGGCTTTTGACCGATCCAATCCCACAGCGGGACGGCCCGGTCGATCATCGTACGAAGCCAACCATCGACTATTATCTCCAAATTGCCAATCGTTTAGGATGTTCGATAGAAGACCGGAGGATGCAGTTGTTTGTATCGGACTCGGATCAGAAACTTGCAATAGATCTATATTCCAAATTCCAATTCTCGTCGGAAAGTCCGACCGTTATTTTTAATACTTCTTCCGCCACGGCGGCTTCGCGGCTTTGGCCGGTCGGGCACGCGAGCCGTGCGGCAAAATTGCTTGCTGATCAATTTGGAATTCAAATTATCGTGCACTGTGGGCCATCGGACCGAGAGCGTGCGAATGCGATAGCCTTTGGAGCCTCGCATCGTTTAGTGAAGAGTATGGGACACATCGAAGATATCCCAATCGGTCTTAGCAAAGCCCTTTTATCGAAAGCAAACGTGGTCGTGTCTACGGATAGTGGACCGAGACACATGGCTATCGCGCTGGACAAACGGGTCGTGAGCCTCTTTGGTCCGACGGCACCCGAGAACACTCAAACGTACAATCAGCCCGAAACGATTTTGCGAGTGCAGATGGATTGCCAGCCTTGTGGAAAAGCCAAATGCCCGTTGGTTCACAATAACTGCATGCATGGTCTAGCGTATCCAGTTGTGGTCGATGCTATTCTGAAATTGATTGGGATTTCAGACGAGAATGGTGCATTGGAGTTTGAGAACCGTTTAGCCCTTCCTAGAAGTGCCGCCTAGTTGCTGTTACAATTCGTGAGACAGTCAAAGAATCCATTTGCAAGCGATTCGCTTTGCCATCGCGATACCGAGAGCCATTTCTAAACATGCAACGCAATCCATCGATGGATTTGACCCAATTCATCCGCGCCATTCCCGACTTCCCAAAGCCAGGCATTTTGTTTCGCGATATTACGCCTCTTCTTGGAAATACGACTGCATTTCGTGAGACCATTGCTCGAATGGCGGACCCGTTTCGAGGCCAGAAAATCGATAGTTTGGTCGCGGCAGAGGCCAGAGGGTTCATTTTCGCAGCTCCGCTGGCGATCGAACTTGGTGCCGCATTTGTTCCCGTACGCAAGCCTGGAAAGTTGCCACATGATAGGCATTCCTTTAGCTACGACCTTGAATACGGAAGTGATACCCTGGAAATGCACAAAGACGGCGTAACGATCGGTCAGCGCGTTTTGGTTGTTGATGATTTGTTAGCGACGGGTGGAACGGTTGAGGCATGTTGCAAATTATTGTCCAACATCAAAGTCGAAATCGTTGGCTGCTTGTTCTGTATCGAGTTGGTCGGATTAAACGGAAGATCGCGGCTTGCACCGCATCAAGTTGTCAGCTTGCTATCGTATTAAAACAGTCTCAGAGTTCAAAACAGTCTCAGAGTTCAACAGTCTCAAAGTTCATTCGCCAATTCGGACAAAGCCTCACCGATGCATTCAGAGTCTAAGCAAGCGGACGGTTCCGAGGACATTCAAATGGACGTTGGGCTTGAAGCCGATGAGTTCGAACCAGAGGACATGGAAAGTGCAGGTGATAGTCGCAGGGGCAGGCCGCGATGGTTGGTCCCTCTGCTGTTGCTTTTGGCAACGTTGATCTCAATGACCTGGGCTGGAATAGCGGCTTGGTCACCGATGGGTCTACTTAGCAACGCTTATGAAAGCGGGTCATTATTTGAGGTTAGGCGACATGTTTTGGCAAACTGGATTCCAGGCCTGCTCTTTTCGGTTTCTTTGACGGTTATCCTCGGCGCCCACGAGTTAGGTCATTACTTCGCGACTCGCATTTATCGAATTCAATCCAGTTTGCCGATTTTTATACCCTTTCCGATCAGTCCGACAGGAACCTGCGGTGCTGTAATCTTGATGGATGGAATGAGGGCCGATCGACGTCAAATTTTCGACATTGGACTCGCAGGCCCATTGGCAGGATTGGTTTTCGCGATCCCGATAGCC
>JANLUJ010001315.1:0-6753 GCA_031363425.1 Pirellula sp. | reverse complement strand
CGGCCACAGGCCGGGTTGTCCGTTCCTTCCTCGGACATGAGAGCTACAATCGTGCTCGAGTCTACGCCCCCGCTCAAAAAGGCTCCGAAGGGGACGTCGCTGCGCAGATGTAGTCGCGTGGATTCTCGGAGCAATTCGAGCAACTGATCCGCATAGTCCTGTTCGCTCAAGATGCGATCAGGTTTCGAAAACGAGATATCCCAATAACGTTTGATCTCGATTCGGCCTTTGGAAATTCGTAAAAAATGTCCGGGCGGTAGAGAATGGATACCTGCGAACAGGGTGCGAGGAGCCGGCACATACTTGAGCGACAAGTACAGACTAAGGGACTCCAGGTCCATTGTCGGCTTCAACGAAGGATGTTCGAGCAAGGCTTTGATCTCCGATCCAAAGACGAAATCGCCATCGCATTCTGTGTAGTACAGTGGCTTGATTCCCATTCGATCGCGAGCGACAAACAATTCGCGACGAACGTTATCCCAAATTGCGAAACCGAACATGCCTCGAAGATGCTCAAGACAAGCTGTGCCGCATTCTTCATATAGGTGAACGATGACTTCGGTATCGCTGTGGGTCTTGAGTGTATGACCACGCGCAATCAGATCGTTTCTTAGCTCGCGGTAGTTGTAGATCTCGCCATTGAAAACAACCGCATATCGTCCGGACTCATTGAATATAGGCTGTTGACCATCTGCTAGGTCAATAATGCTCAGTCGCCTCATGCCCATGGCTAATTCGCGATCAACGAGCCTGCCCGATTCATCGGGACCGCGATGAAGGATAGACGCAAGCATTCTCTCGAGTCGCTCTGCGGAAGCATCTCTTGTTGGACTTAAACTGAGAATTCCTGCAATACCACACATGCTGTTAGTTGCGTTTCTCGATCATGGGAGGACAAATCACTTCGACTCTCTAACTGTCGCAACGTATGGCGATACTGGCTTCGTGCTCACGATCGCGTCGTCAAAGTAAATGGTGGCCTGGCCCTCCGAAGATTTGTTCGCGATATGGTCAGCATAATTGCCGATACCCCATACTAAATACGCGTTTTTAGAAGACAAGACTGTCGTGACATTTTGAGCTTCTAAGATTTTCCGCCCATCCTGCCATACCGTTATTCGGCCATCGTCCTTCAAGCCCGTTTTGCAATATGCTTCAATATGGAACCATCGTCCGGTCGGTATCGGCCTAACGTTTTGTTGAGAGACAGAACGTTTGTGAAAAGGACTATAAAGATAGAACGACATTAGCCCAGTTCGATCATCGTGTCCGATATTCAGCATCCACGTGGGTTTGCTTTCATTTTGATCGTCGTGAGCCTTGAACTGAAATACATTCCACCAACCACCATCACCGGGATCCCAAGGCGCATATTTATTGGGATTGTACGATTCGGTAAGGTATATCCATGTACTATAAAATGCTTCGGAGGGAAACTCAGTACCACCTAGATCGTATGGTTTGTCGGACCAACGCATGAAACGAACGGCCCTCAGTCCATTCTTGGCTTTGACAGCGCCTTGGATTGTGGCTTCGGCAGAGTATTTCCCAGAGTGCGAAAATGACTGGGTGGCCTGTGCAAGAACAGCAGCATCACCTGTATTCAGAACGCCACCTCCAGGGTCTTTCCCTTGTGGCATCGTCCAATCATTTAGGTTTCCTTCTTCGTGATCTGCAGACCAAAGAATGGATCCGCGCAACGCTAGAGGCAACTCATCGATCCATTGGGCGTTAGCCTTGTTTATGAGAATAGCCATCACAATGAGCGATAGGCAGGTTTTGGACTGTAGTAGGCGAAAGAACGAAGCTTTCATCTAGCACCTCCGATAGGCATAGCACTTGGGTGTTCTACACCGGTTTGCTTGGGATTGCAAAGTCGTCCCGCGCAATCCAGGGTCCTCTGAACATTGCTTGGCGAAAAATGCTGTTCGGCAAGTTCTCTATTCCGTTTGCCTTCTTGGTGACGCAAGTCTTCGGAACGATAAAGACGATCGATGGCGGTCGCCAGTCCAGCCACGTCTTTTTCGGCCACACACGATTGCTCTAGGATTTCAGGTATCCCGACATGCATTGAGGATATGACGGGCTTACCACAAGCCATCGCTTCGATGATCACATTTGGAAAGCCTTCCCCCACGCCGACGGCGTCGAAATGGCATGGTAAGCAAAACAAATCGCAAGCTTGATAGAAAGCCCGAAGCGCGGTGCCGGACTGCTTTCCGAAAAAAGCAACCTGCGAATCGAGCTCAAGATTGGAAGCCATTGCACGGACATCAACGGAATCGGACTCGGCCCCTTCTCCCCCCACTACCCAAATCTCAATGTCCGGATTCCCGAGAGACTTTACGGCTTGGAAAAGCACTTCATGCCCTTTTCGTTGGACAAAGAAACCGACGATCAGAATGATGAACTTTTTTTGTGGTCGGTATTCATTCAAGTCAATGGAATAGGTTACGATCTCGACTTTATCAGACGGAATGCCGAATTTTTCCTTCAGGATTTTCCGGTTGAAATTCGAGATAGTGATCAATTGATCGCATGCCTCGAGGGCTTTTCGAAATAGAACGGGATTAGGGTTTTGGTACAGTTCATATGCATGAACAGTACAAAGCAGTGGCTTGCCAAGAAGCAATTTTGCAAAATAACCAACAAAGAGTTTCCGATCTCCGAAGGTACAATAAATGGCATCCAACGGACGCATTTCTTTTGAGAAATAGGCTGCCAATAGAAAATCGATGACCGATCGATAGCGAAATGCCGCCAATAAGGCCTTCAAATATTGAATTGGCATGGACAAGAACACCAGCGGTTGACTCAGGAGCACCTTTGCTGGGGACCAAGAAACGGTGTTCCAAGTCTCCCTCGGTGCATACAAACCTTTGCCTTGTTTCGTCGGAAATAGACTGATCTGGGCTCCCGCATCCTCAAAGTGGCAGACCTCCCGATAGATGAACTGTTCGAGACCTTTCTTCATCGATGCCACAACACCCAATCTTAGCGATTTCATGCGGGTGTCTCCAATGACCGGCGCGACGAAAGCAAACTATCACGTGCTTTGGCGGGCCCATTCGATTCGCCAAAGCGTTCGTTGAGAACGATGTGATACAGAATCATGGATAGGTATCGTGGATAAGAACGTCGATCACTCAGGACTCGGTAGTCACCGCGCGAGTGAGGGAGACTGCCATCTAGACGTTGCTGAGAGCGTAGCTGATCGTACGCTCGATTCGATTCGGACCGCAATGTCGAGCTGGATAGCTTCGAATGATTCGAAAGCCAAGACTGATTTGCAACTAGCGTCAAGGCCGTCGCAACTGCTGCCGAATGATAGTTCACTGTGCGATGCCGGTTGCCACACTGGTAATAGGCTTCACCTCGTCTTGAGAGTCCCTCGCTCAAAAAATTGGCTATTCCAGTTAGGATACCAATCGCGTTCGAGTCATTGGTTAGTCGATGGTATTCCAAAACGTCCATCAGCATGAACGCATGGTATTGGAAGCATTGAAAGTGTTCCATTTTGGGGTTGCCGACCACGTAAGGAACTTCTCCCGATGCCTTTTGTGAACGCTGAATGAACGCTAGAAGTCCCTTGCAATTTTCCAAATAGTAGCCATTACCCGTGACCTGATGAAGGGTAGCGAGGTACCGCAGCGCCAAGGCAGAATTGTTCGGAACGAGTTCGCTCACTTCATTGGCAAAATAGTTGACAGCCATGCAATCTTCATGCAATTGGAATCCAATTTTGGATTCGAAGAAATCATGCCATCGCAAGGCCGCAGCTAGATAGCGCGCATCCTGTGTTTGTCGGTACGACTCCAGCAGGGCCAAACTCGCCCATATCCCTTCGACCGTAGCTACACGCCCTCGCCATTCTGGATTAGGGTAGTCCCACGCTCCATCTGGTCGTTGGCTTTGAACGATTCGATTCGAACACGAAAGCGCGGTCGACTTATGACTATCCCGGCCGGAGTCGTATAGGCTCCAATTTGCCATGACCCAATAGCCCTGTGCCTGCAAGTAGTAGAGATCGTCCTTCCAACGGATAAACGACAGCGCGCTCTTAGCGAAGCGCCAAAACCGATAGTTGAACCGAACTCCAGGGTCTGGTCCAATCAGAGCACCGTCGCGCAGATGATTCGCGGATAAGTATTGGTATAGCCTTTCTCCAAACGATAAACTCACGAGGACACCTTTACCAATCGTTCGGCTGTCGGAGCATGCTCTGGCAACGCGTGACCGCGATCCTGAATGGCCTGGGCGTAGACCTCCAAAGTTTGGTTAGCCACAACCGATGGCGAGCATTCACGATCAAGCTTTGCTTTGCCGGCCAGCCCCATTTGATGACGTCTTTCAGCGTTTGAAAGCAGTTCGACAATGGAACTGGCCAACGCATCGACATCCCGAGGTTCGACCAATAGTCCCGTTCGTCCATGCTCGACCATTTCCGGTAAACCACCAATATTTGTCGCGATCACCGGTTTTTCATATGTATAAGCAATCGGAATCACGCCGCTCTGTGAAGCTTCGACATACGGCAGCACTACGACGCTAGCCTCCGAGAACATACGGGCTCTCTCCTCATCGGAAATCCAATCGTTGTGGACCTCGAACCGTTCCGGATGGACCATCAACTGAGTGTACCGATCGAAGTTCTCACCCTTTCCCCCCACGATGAACCGCACGCCTGGAAATTTTGCGGTGACTGCTGGCTCCGCTCGGATCAAATAATCAAGACCTTTGTATTCCCAGATTCGACCGAAGAATAAAACCGTTTGCCCGTCATCGCGTGGGACTCCCCTCATTTTGCGTTCACCGATAGCAATATGGGGAATAACGTGTAGTCGGTTTTTGGGGATTCCGATTTCCCCTTCGACGACGCTGACCAATTCGCTTCCATGCACAATCGCTCGGTCGGCATTTCGAAAACCGGCATCCATCAGCCACTGCGGAGTGATAAGCGACTCTTTGTCTCCAAGATGTTGTCGCGGATCATGAATGGTGATGACGAGAGGAAACTTTTTTAGCAATGGCAAGAAAACATTGAAGTACAAGTGTCCATTCTGAAAATGAACAACGTCTGGAGAAAACTTGCGAATGGTTCGAATAATTCGCGCAACGGTAGCGAGTTGACGAAAAGGTTGGCGGTAACGGGGCCGAAAGAAACGCTCGTAACGCACGCGAGTATCAATCAGCGATTCATGCTCAGTTGCAACGTTCGACGGGAGCATCAACAAGACTTCGTGTGCGTCCGCCATTTCATTGACGTGTCGAATGCAATACTCGGGGAAGTCGTAGGACAAGAAAGCGATTTTCATGATCCTACCACGTCTAACTCAGCTTCCCTCGATTGCTCAAGACGCATGGTATTATCCCGATCTTGGCGGGCTACCAGTTCGTGCAACCGCATCCATTGAATCGTTGACTCGATACCGCGATCGAGATCAAAATGAGGGAGATAGCCGAGTTCGTTTCTGATCTTTGAATCGTCATAAACGGCTCGTCTAGCAAATAAATCGTTTAATTCACTACCGCTTGGAGTTGTATCCAGTCGGCCTTTCAATCCTTTCATCATGCGTCCAGCCCATCCGCCGCGCATGTATATCTCCATCAATCGATCTTCGAAACGAGCTTTTACAGCCGAAGTTGCTTTCCTGACCAGGTCCATGCTGTAGCTACGCCATTTTGATTTTGCAATCGAAATCCTCGTTAGTGGAGGCAAGCCAAGAGCAAGATTGAAGCGTTTGAAATACTCATTCCAGGTTGGCTGTTCGACTCCGTTTACATTAAATGTTTGACATTCGGTTCCGTTTCGCCGCAGCGCCAAGAAAATTGCCTGAACAAGATCGTCGATGTAAACGAGGTTGGCTATTCCATCTCCCAAGTCATCGAACAATCCCCATTTTCCAGACTGAAGTCGCTTAGCGACAGCCATGGACCACGAGCCTCCGAAAGGTCCATAGACTAAGGATGGACGTAGGATTGTGGAGTACACGTTTTTGGTTATGTACTGATGGCAAAGATTTTCTGCTTCGAGCTTTGCATCTCCGTACTCGCGACCCAACGGATTCAATACGCAACTTTCATTGATTCGCCCGACGCCATTTGGACCATAAACTTCGGCCGAACTTACGTAAACAAAGCGTTCGATGCCGTGTTTGGCCGCGGACTCCAAGAGGTGAAGTGTGCCTTGGACGATGGATTCTCGGCCGTCTGAATATGCGCAATGTACGACTGCATCTACCTGAGCCATTGCCTCATCGATTTGGGCTGAATTCATGATATCGCACAGAACGACCTTCATCGAATGGCGAGCAACCCGGGACGCTCTTGACCAATTGCGAATTGCGGCCACAGGTTGAAAGAGCCCTGTTAGCATCATCGTTTCTGCGACACGCCCTCCAACAAATCCGGAGACCCCGGTCACCAAGACTCGAGTGGGGCTTCGCCCATTGTCCGCCTTGAAACGCACATCCTGTCGAAACGATTCAAGATGGTCATTCCATGGCATCGGGAAGGGCTTTGGATTTTGATATGCCTTTTCCAGCAACTCGATCGTTCCTAGGACACTCGCGCCAGTTACTGTGGGCTCGGCCCCGTCTCCAGCTACTTGAATGAAGTTTTCAATCAGTGGTTTGGCAAAATCCACATATTTCAATCGATTGCTTGCGCATTGATAACGTTTGGTTTGGCCGTCACTGAATACCACGGAAAATTCGTCCCAGTCTTCCGCCTCCGCTTCAAGGGTGCCTAATG
>JANLUJ010001281.1:0-3556 GCA_031363425.1 Pirellula sp. | reverse complement strand
TGCTGCGCCAAGGCTGCCGCGGGTAACACCAATGCCATTAGGGCCACGAGGCAGGGCGAGTGACCAAGCCTGGTGGAAAGTTGATTGTGGTTGATATGGTTCCGCATGACCGGTCCGAGTACCGTGAGGAACTAGGCCACTCCTGGCAGGGATTTCCTGCCGACCAAATTCAATCATGGATGAGCCAGTCTGGCTGGCAGCAGACGCGGTATGCGTTGATGCCACCAGAGACCGACGCCAAAGGAACTGGCTTGTTTGTCACAACCGCAATCCGATAAGTTTTCTAATTTCACGTAGGTCCGGCTGTCCTCAGCCGGACAATCATTCCCAGGAGTATTGTTCAAATGAGTACTGTTGTCGAAAAGAAAAACACACACGTAGTCAACGTCAATGGATCCAGCGTACCGTTCAAGGTTCGCGCGTATGATCTGGCGGCTGCCGGCAAGCGCGAAGAAGCAGAAACGCTTGTTACCCTCGGCCGCAAAGAAATTGAATTGGCTGAAGACGAAATGCCGGGGCTGATGATCCTGCGACAGCGCCATGCCAAAACCCTTCCGCTAAAGGGTGTGAAGATTATGGGCTCGCTGCACATGACGGTGCAAACCGCCGTGCTGATCGAAACGCTTGTTGACCTCGGTGCCGACGTGCGCTGGGTGAGCTGCAACATCTTCTCGACTCAAGATAGCGCTGCGGCAGCCGTGGTAGCGGGTCGTGACGGATCGCTAGACAATCCCAAGGGCACGCCTGTTTTCGCTTGGAAGGGCGAAACTTTGCCTGAATATTGGTGGTGTACCGCTGAGGCTCTGGTATGGCCAGACGGAAGCGGTCCGGACATGATCGTTGACGACGGTGGCGACGCGACCATGTTGATCCATAAAGGCCTTGAGTATGAAGCGACTGGTAAAGTTCCAGCTTTCAACCCTGAGACCGACTCCGAAGAATGGGGCGTTGTCCTTGAGCTGCTTCGCGACGAATTGGCCAAGTACCCTGGCAAATACACCAAGATGGCTAAAGCAATTCGTGGAGTGAGCGAAGAGACCACAACCGGTGTCGAGCGACTTTACGAAATGGAACGTAGCAAGCGTCTATTGTTCCCAGCGATCAACGTCAACGATTCCGTTACCAAGAGCAAGTTCGACAACGTCTACGGTTGCCGTCACTCTTTGATCGACGGACTTAATCGTGCTAGCGACGTGATGATTGGTGGTAAGGTTGCCGTCGTTTGCGGCTACGGTCAAGTTGGCAAGGGAAGTTGTCAATCGTTGCGTGGTCAAGGCTGCCGAGTGATCGTTAGCGAAATCGATCCGATCTGCGCTTTGCAGGCTGTGATGGAAGGCTATGAAGTCAAGCCAATTGAGGACGTCATCGCTATCGCTGACATCTTTGTTACCACTACCGGCAACAAGGACATCATCACCGCTGAACACATGAAGCTGATGAAAGACAAAGCCATCATTGGCAACATCGGTCACTTCGACAATGAAATCGATATGGCTGGACTTGAAAAGATGCAAAAGACTGGCAAAGTCGAACGCCGCAATATCAAGGCCCAGTTCGATCAATGGTACTTCCATGACACCAAGCACAGCATCTTGGTCCTAGCAGAAGGTCGCCTGATGAACTTGGGCTGTGCAACCGGCCATCCAAGTTTCGTCATGAGCACCAGCTTCACCAACCAAGTGTTGGCACAGCTCGAATTGTGGATCGAACGTAAGTCGGCAAAGTACGATAAGACTGTCTACACCTTGCCTAAGCATTTGGACGAAGAAGTGGCGCGTTTGCACTTGGGTAAGCTCGGCGTGAAGCTGACAACGCTTACTACTTCGCAAGCCGATTACCTCGGTTGCGACAAAAATGGCCCATACAAGGCTGACGCTTACCGCTACTAATTCCGACCAATGCCGGTCAATCGCTTGGGATGCAAATACTGCAAGCTTGTCTTGCTGGCTTGTTCTGATTCCAGGCTAAATAACGCCCTGATTGAAATTCAGTCAGGGCTTTTGTCAAACAGCTTGTGGATGTGATGTTCTTCCCCATAAACGGTGACAATGTCCCCGACACTGAGGATGGTATTGGCATTGGGGATCCCAGCGGCTACCGCCGAGTTGCGAGAGTATACGCTGCAAAGCATCGAGTACCAATGCGTTGCTGAAACATACCGAAACCGGACAGCTTGCGCTGTTCCGCTAAAAAACCTTTTTGAGTTCCGCAATGATTCGAAGCCTTACTTTCCTAGCCTATCTTTTTGTTTTTCTAGTCTCGTCGGGAGACGCAAACAATGTGGACTGGCTGATCCAGCCCGGGCACTTTCAGGCATCTGTCAAACAAAGTGCCGACGGCCGCGAATTGGAACTAACAAACGGCTTGCTTAGACGAGTGATTCGATTGCAACCCAATGCTGCCACCGTAGCGTTGGACAATCTGATATCCGGCGAGTCCATCTTGCGAGGTGTCAAACCAGAAGCTGTAGTGGAAATCGACGGTCTGCGATACGAAATCGGCGGACTAAAAGGGCAACCAAACTATGCCTTCCTTCGCTCTGAATGGATCGATGAACTCAAGGCATCTCCAGATGCCTTTCAATTCGCGGGATTCGAAATTGGCAAACCACAGGAACGATTTGGCTGGAAACGATCGCGTCATCACTCCACGCAATCGGTGTGGCCACCAAAGGGTGTTGCTCTGCGATTGGACTTTATCAATAAGAGTCTGATCAATATTTATGTTTCGGTACATTACGAGTTATATGACGGTATCCCCTGCTATTGCAAATGGATTACCGTTCGCAACGATTCAAAAAAGAAAATTCGGATGGATCGTTTTTCGAGCGAAATGTTGGCGGTTGTGGAACGTGTGTCAGAGGTAGATGAACTCAGTGAAGGCCGCCAACCGCCCAATATTCATATTGAAACGGACATGTCCTTCGGTGGCATGATGGCCGCGGGTGCCAATCGACGGTCGTACCGTTGGCAGGCTGACCCAGAGTACAACACACAGGTGAATTACGAAAAACGCACGCCGTGTTTGCTCGACGTTGGCCCCGATCTTGGTCCAGCCCAGGACATTGGGACATCGAGCTCGTTCGAGTCGTATCGCACTTGGGTCCTGCCGATGGAAAGTACCGATCGTGAGCGGTGTGGTTTAGCCATTCGCCGAATGTATCGAACGGTCGCACCTTGGGTTACCGAAAACCCGATCATGATGCATTTGATTTCATCCAATGAGAGCAAAGTGAAAACGGCCATCGATCAATGTGCTGCGGTTGGATTCGAAATGCTGATCCTCAGCTTTGGCAGCGGCTTCGATATGGAAAACGAAAGTCCATCAACGCTTGAGAAAGCCAAGTCGCTGACTGAGTACGCCCGCAGCAAAGGCATCGAGATCGGTAGTTATTCGTTACTTGCATCGAGGAAAATCGGTGGTGGCCATGACGTCGAAATGCCACCAGGACAAAAGCCAGCCTTCGGCAACTCACCGTGTTTGCAAAGCAAATGGGGCCAAGACTATTTTCGCAGACTCGATCTGTTTCATCGCGAGAGTGGATTCACTCTGTTAG
>JANLUJ010001164.1:0-4268 GCA_031363425.1 Pirellula sp. | reverse complement strand
CTTGTTTTTTGAGAAATGCGAAAAATCCAACGCGCTGACGCGGAGCTATATCAAACGTTTTTACCCACAGATTCTGCGGACGAGCCATATTCTTTTTATTCGTCAGACTTCTATACCATCGCAAAAGTGGCAAGTCGCGCGAAGGAGGGGATTTGCACACTATTGCACAGAGTATGGCATGCTGAATATGATGATTACGCAACCTACACGCTTTCCAATTCCTACGTATCGTCCCTCAGCCTACGAAGCCCTAGTAATGAAGAGTCTTTACCACAAAAGATTTTGCCTGTTCGCGTTTTTGACGGTCACCACCACTATGCATGCTCTACCAGCGTTGAGCCAAGTTCCAAAGGCAAATGAAGATGAATCCTTGGTCGTGATGAGCCCACTCCCTGATCCATTGCTCCGTGTCGATGGTACGCGAATAACCGATGCAAAGGACTGGCCTGCCCAACGATCGCAGTGGATGCAGCTTATTGCCGAAAACGAATATGGCGTCTCGCCATCGGAACCGGCAGCGGTAGTTTGGGTACTGGTGGAGGAAGGCCTAATGAACCATGACAAAACCAAGCGTCAGCAGTTCGTTGTTCAACTCAAGACAACCGCCGGTTCAATCGATATCGACTTCGTACTGTTTTCACCCAATCAATCTGGAAAGGTCAAGGGGACATTTCTCGGCTTGAACTTTCAAGGCAATCATACGATTGATCCCTCGCCGGCCTTGCGGCTCCCGAAAGGTTGGGTAGCCAATGATGTGAAAATCGGGATAACTGGAAATCGAGCAACCGAGGAAGCTCGCGGTACACAAGATCGGCGATGGCCCATTGCCGAGATAACCGAACGAGGATACGCCGTTGCAACTGCATACTACGGCGACATTGATCCCGATTTTGATGATGGATTTCGGAATGGCGTACACTCGCTCTTTCCGAATCATCGTGCATCGTCCGATAATCGCGACCGTTGGGGGAGCATTGCAGGATGGGCTTGGGGCTTGTCGCGGCTCTTGGATGTACTATTACAGCAACCCAATATAGACGTGGAACGAGTCGCTGCAATAGGCCATTCTAGGTTAGGGAAAACAGCTCTATGGGCTGGGGCATCTGACCTTCGGTTTTCGTTAGTCATCGCGAATAACTCGGGGTGTGGTGGTGCTGCTTTGGAACGCCGCAATTTTGGCGAATCGGTGGCTCGAATCAACACTTCGTTTCCGCATTGGTTCTGTCACAAGTTCCGGGACTACAACGAAAACGAGGCATCGATGCCTTTCGATCAGCACACGCTTGTCGCTTGCATTGCTCCCCGTCCCGTCTACATTGCGAGCGCGACCAAAGATCTTTGGGCCGATCCAAAGGGCGAGTATTTGAGTGGCTGGTATGCGAGCCCAGTTTACAAACTGCTAGGCTTTTCCGGATTGCCCAGCGAGGTTCCGCCTGCGGCTGATACCAGCGTGGGGGACCGAGTCGGCTATCACAATCGAACAGGCGCCCACGATATTCTCTCTTACGATTGGCAGCAGTTCATGAATTTTGCGGATCGTCACTGGAGATAGCTAGGCTGGGAGCCAGGAACATTCTTCCTAACCAAGCTTGCCGAGATTTGCTGATGTGCTATGTTCGAACCACCGGAAACACCAGACAGTCTTGTCGCTGTCTTCTTTTGGCCGGTTCCTTGTGCGATCGAAGTTTATTTGCTTGAAATTTCGTTCTTTCGCAAAGGTTTGTTGATCGGGGCCAAGGCCAGACGAACAAGTGCTGGATTGGGATGGAACCACGCCTCGATTTTCGGTTTCTCATCAACGAGAGGTATCGCCTATGAAATTTGAGCCAATCGGTAATTCCTCGGCGGAAAATGCCATGCTCACGGAGTTGTATTCGGCATCCAATGCGCTGCAATTGTCACGGTACAAAGAGTTCTTGACTCATCCGTGCGAAAGCGAACGCAATGCAATACTCGACCAAGCTATGGAAGAGGCGATCCATCGAGAATCCGGAAATCGCATTCGAAGTCTGGTTGTTCGGCATTTGGACGGCCAAATTCTGGTTACAGGACATGCCAATAGCTATCAGACGCGTCAGCTCGTCATCGATCTGGTGAAAAACGCAACAGATGCGACGGTACCCAACGAATTTAGCGCCTGCATTGACATTTGCGTCAATGGTGAGCGGCCGGACGTCGCATACGCTGGTTGCCCAGCAGCAACCATTGTCGCCTCGCCGATGACGGAAACCGCGAAACACTTACAACCCAAATTGCTAGGTCAATAGAACCGCAATCAGTCGAGATCATAGTTATGGGATGGCAATTGAGTATCGGCTTTTTTACTGCTTTCATCCTCGTCGTCATTGCAGTCTTGATTGTGTTTTACATTTACGGGCGATTGTGGATCGAAGCCTATTCGTGCGGTGCGGAAGTCAGCATGCGCGACTTGATCGGAATGTCACTGCGAGGTGTGAATCCTCGCACTATCGTGACCGCCAAGATCATGGGCAAGCAGTCGGGACTAGAGATTGACCGCGAAACAGGGATGAGCAACGCTCGATTGGAAGCTCATGCGTTGGCCGGCGGCGACGTCATCAACGTCGTTCTGGCAACGATTGCAGCGAAGTATGCGGATTTGCCACTAGGTTTTGATCGCGCGATGTCCATTGACTTGGCGGGTCGTGATTTGGTCGATTCGGTTCGTACGACCGTTTTGCCGAAAGTCATTCATTGCCCAGACCTAACTGACTCTGGGCAAGCCAGCATAAGTGGAGTTTCCAAAGATGGAATCGAACTCTTCGTTCGAGCATGGGTGACAGTGCGAACCAACCTAGATCAATTGATAGGCGGGGCCACTGAGAAGACCATTATTGCACGCGTTGGGCAAGGCATTATTAGTGCCATTGGATCAACAGAGTCCTTCAAACTTGTGCTTGAAACCCCAAGCATCATTTCGAAAAAAGTTTTGGAACGAGGACTGGATGCCAACACTTCGTTTGCGATCGTTTCCATCGACATTGTCAACGTCAGCGTTGGCACAAACATTGGTGCAAGCTTAATGATCGCCCAAGCGGAAGCGGACATGAAAACCGCGACAGCCGAGGCCGAGTCTCGATTAGCGATGGCACTCGCATTGGAGCAAGAGATGACAGCTCGTATCACAGAGCGACGGGCAGAATTGATTCTGGCTGAGGCCTTTGTGCCAAGGGCATTGGCTGTAGCCTACGCTCAAGGAAATTTTCATTTCTCGATCCAAGAACCATCGCAGGATAGCTTTCCACACATTTGTGATGGAACATCGATCGGAGCTTAAGGTCACTGTGAACAGAGTAGAGCAGTTGTCCCAACTGCTCGGGACTTAGTACCAACATCGCCGAACACAAAAGGCTGATGTTGAGTTGATTTGCGTTGGATACGCAGGGCGGAAACAGTTGGGACAACTGTTCTACTCTGTCAAAGAAATGCTGTGCGCACCTCGTCCGGAATGACAATAAGTTTCAGCGTTGCGAACTCCACAAACACCCATCGTGTCTCGGCAAATGCATAAATGCGATCATCGGATTTCCGGGCTATTTCGTACTTGCGGAGGGCCGAAACGCGATCCAATTCTTCTAGCCAAGTTCGAATCACGACTTCGTCACCCAACTGGGCTGGCAATTTGTATGTAATCTTGTGGGAACGAACGATCCATCCCGTTCCGGATTCACGATATCGGTCGGCGGACCAACCCACGAACTTCGAGTGCGCATTGGCTGTCTTGAGCGTCCAACGGAGATACTGGAGATTGTTGACGTGATTCAGCTCATCCAAATCATCTTCGCACACGATGCGACTCTCTACATATATGGTCGGTTTATTCATTGGTGTTGTTTGTCCCTTCCTGGACGTACACTTAGAGAATACGTGCGACGATGCATTTGAGATAATCCGTTTCCGGACAGCTCATGCAACTCGGGTGATCCGGGGCCGCACCACGCTCTTCGAGCACTTGAATCTCACGCTTCGTTCTAGTGCCAACTCCTCGCAACATATCTCTGAAATCGTCGCGAGATACGCGACCGGAACAACTGCAGGTAACCAAAGTCCCGCCGGTGTTCAGCATTCGCACGGCCAGGAAATTCAATCGATGGTAAGCGCTCAAGGCCCTTTGCAAATGCTCACGTGAACCTGCCAATCGAGGAGGATCAAGCACGATTGTGTCAAACTTTTCGCCAGCGTCCAACTTGCTCGACAGCGAATCAAAAAAGTCGGAATGCTCCCAAGTGATGCGGTTTTCCAATTGGTTT
>JANLUJ010000119.1:0-4875 GCA_031363425.1 Pirellula sp. | reverse complement strand
CGGTTCTTCTTCGACTTCGTCTTCGTCTTCGCCCCAAGAAGCGCGAACCGATCCTTTGACAGGTGTTTCGACCTTCAGCGCCATTTCAAACCAATCTTGGATAGGCTTGCCAAACTCAACGACTGGCTCAACGGTTTCAATGTCGCCGTCGATCGCATCCGTTGGGTCAATATCCTGCACTGTATTTAAGTCGATACCATAGGTCGTACCATGTAGGAACGGTTGGTCCTCAACTGCACAGTCGCCGTCAAACATGTTTTCTAATTGAGACTTATTGACTTGGTTCACCGACTAGCTCCACCCATTAGCGTATCGAAGTGTGTTTGAATTTCTCTTAGGCGACCGGCAGGTTTCACCCTACCTAGCACGACGCGCAAGCTAGTGATTCTAGCTTCCAATGCACTAGCTCGCGCTTCGTGCGACTGGCACTTTTCAGTCTGCTGGTCGCCTTAAATGCTGTGTTTCGTTAATTTCAAAAACAAGAAGCTATCGAAACGGTAGACTTCATTGTTTTTGAACGCTTAGCCTGTCTCGATCCATTCGGACTGTCAACTACCATTTCGGCTTGTTTTGCAAAGTAGATGAGACCGACGGTGATGCGTTTGTCGGCTTGCATCTTGTCAAGCGGATAATGCTGAATTTTCCGTGCGGAAATCCAGTATCGCCGTAGCTTTGCCTCGGGCACAAGCCTCCCATGGCCAGTGGGCCATGTTACTGGCAGGATTTATTCTGCCGAACCTAACTACTTTGGAAAGTCGTCGATCGTTAGCAGGGTTGCGAGTGGGATCCCAGCCGCCCTAAAAGCTGCCTCGCCACCCTCCAAACGATCGATAACTCCTAACACACCAATCACCTCTAGCCCAAATTCGCGGGCTGCGGTTGCAGCTTTCAAGGCACTACCGCCACTGGTGATCACATCCTCAACAATCACACATTTCATTCCTGGCCTAACCGGTCCTTCCACCAATCGGCCAGTCCCGTGCTGTTTCGCTTCTTTGCGAACCATGAAACCAAGCAAATGGTGGTCGCGCAATCCCGCATGAACGACAATAGCCGCCGCAATCGGATCCGCTCCGATGGCTAACCCCCCTACAGCATCGGGCATTGAACCAAAGCGATTGCTTAGGATCACCTCCATCATTCCGGCCGCAATTTGATTCGAGCCTTTCGGATGAAGCGTGACCATGCGGCAATCCAGGTAATAGGAGGCTTGTTTTCCGCTAGCGAGCGTAAATTGCCCAAATTGAAGTGCATGCTCTCGAATGATCGAAATGAGGCTGTTTCGGTCGTAGTTCAAATTCATTGTAGGCGTTTGGTATAGAAAGTCGAAAATTTATCTCTTGGAGTTAACGACACGGCGGCAAGCCAATGCCAGCTTTAGCCGAATGCAAAGTGTATCAACTCGCTCGGAAATAGCCCAGAGTGGCTCCAGAGTGCCAACCGCATCGTGGGTTAAACAGGCATGTCAAAGGGCACGATAGGCTTGAAAGATGTCTTGCTCAGAACACGGAACTTACGGTAGTGTCCGAACTGAGGATTGGAAATATGCTGTTCAGTCAAACAAGTACGAATTGGTTAAGCCGCAGTCTCAGACTGATGGTCATGCTGCTACTGCATTGCACAGGTTGCCACATGACTGCTCCAATGCACACCTGGAAGGCGTCGCACGTAACGAAAGCCGGCGTCGTGCGAATTGCGGTAGCTCCGATTGGTGGTCGTACGGAGGCAGCTGAACGACTGCAGAAAGCGATGAAGTTGGCTCAACCGCAGCCGAATCCCCTCGTTGCCGCCTTGCATCCAATCGAATTAGAGCAAGCGGGTGGAATACAGTTGGTTTCCTACGACAACCAACCGAATGAAATGGCAACATTGGGTGCGGCCCGTCGAGCGGGCATGGACTACATTTTGCAAGGGCACATACAGCACGACGACTTAGATATTCCTCCACCCGATCCTAAGAAGAAGCCTCGCTTTCGAATTTTCAAACCGAAAGAACCGACCGAGAGCATGTCCGTACATTGGGTTGTAACCGATGTGAATAGCGGTTTGAAAGTCAAGGAACAAACGATTGCCGTCGACCGAGTTCAAGCAGAAAAGCAATTTCCTGACTTGACCATGCATACACCAGGTGGGGACGGTCGGGTATTAATGGCTTCAGCCCGCCAATCTTGGGCACTCGTTGCACCCACCAACGAACCAATCGATGCCACTCTCGACTTGCCCTGGTTCATGCCAGGCTCATCGCAAATACGAAAGGGAAATGGTTATGCTCGCCAAGGCCGTTGGGATTTGGCCGAGAGCGAATGGCAGGAAGCGGCGTCGTTGCATCCAAGAAACACTGCGGCTTGGACAAATTTGAGCTTGGCTGCAGTGGCCAAAGAGGACTTCCAGCTGGCTCGTGATCGATTGAAGCACGCGAACACTTTTTTGCCGGGCGATTCGACGTTTCCGACGTTAGCGTGGATTGAGCATCGTCAACGAGACCATTATCAGGCCCTCAGCCTGTCTCCACCTGAGTCTGGTTGGACGCTTGCCGACGCCCCAAAGTCTCTTCGTCCGGATGAAGTTCCACCTTCCCCTCCTCGCGATCTCAAAGAAATGCCGTGGTGGACTGTCGTCCCATTCATTCCTCCCCCTGGTTGGACGTGGAGAAAATGGTGGACGCAGCCGATAGTGCTATGAACCGAAAGGCTGCTATACTTACGATGTGTTTCACGTAAGTCAGCCTGTCCTCAGACTGACACGCCTTATCACGTAAGTCCGCTAGCCCTCAGGCTGACTTCCCCACCTTGACAGTAAAAACATGCCCAAAGCACCCGGTTGGCAAACCGAAAATCGCCCGCCACGTATTTTAATTGTGGACGACGATTTCGAAATTGCCGACCCCGTCAAGTTCGCTCTTGAAAAACTCGGATATGACGTCACACACGTACCGGATGGGAATCAGGGAGTCGTGGCAATAGCAGCCGTGAAACCGGATCTGATGGTGCTGGATATGATGATGCCTGGCCGAAGCGGTTTCCTCGTTCTCGAACATTTAAGAAGCACCAAGCAAGCTTTTGTCCGGGTAATCATGGTGACGGGCAACGAAGGAGAGCGGCATCAAGCCTATGCTCGCATGCTAGGAGCAGATGATTATATTCACAAACCATTTGCAATGGATCGGCTGGTGCAACGCGTTCAAGAACTCCTGGCCGAGCCGTTTCCAGATGGAGAACCTGCTGCAGAATCAGAAAACGAATGACAACCACATCGCTTCCTGCACAACACGTTTTTTCGGTACATTGGTCCGGCGATATCCATGGAAGCCTGGAACTAATCGATCAAACACTTCTGCCCTTGCAGCTAAAAGTCCTCTCGATTGCTTCGATAGAGGATGCGTTTGAAGCGATCGTTATGCTCCGTGTGCGCGGCGCACCGGCCATTGGTATCGCGGCGGCCTACGGAGTCGTTCTTGGAATTCAGGAGCACGTTCGCGAAGGCAACTCCGTGAGCGAGGCTCGTGAAGCAGCTATGCGGGCTTGTGATTTTCTGGCGACCAGTCGGCCAACAGCGGTGAACCTGTTCTGGGCGTTAGACAGGATGCGCGGCGTTGTGGCTCGCAATCCGAATGTCTCCACCGCCGCCGATATTGCACAAGCATTGCTACGCGAAGCCAGACTCATTCACGACGAAGACCGGCGAATGTGCCATGCCATCGGTGAATACGGAGCTCAATTGCTCGAGGACAACTCGGGCGTCTTAACACATTGCAATACCGGTGGACTAGCGACCTCCGAATACGGTACGGCTTTGGCTGCAATCTTTACCGCGCAAGACCAAGGTAAGAGTCTACACGTGTATGCTGATGAGACCCGCCCCTTGCTTCAAGGTTCTCGCTTGACCGCTTGGGAATTGCAACAACGGCAAGTTCCATGCACCGTGATTTGCGATTCCATGGCGGCGCAGGTCATGCGAGAAGGCAAAGTTCAAGCGGTCATTGTTGGGGCAGATCGCATCACGGCTAGAGGAGATACAGCCAACAAAATCGGCACGTATGGCGTGGCCGTATTGGCCAAGTACCACAATATTCCCTTTTATGTTGCGGCACCGCGAAGTACCTTTGATTTATCTATTGTAAGCGGCGACGATATACCAATTGAGCAGCGCAAAGCGGATGAAATCATCAACGGATTCGGCAGACAAACGGCGCCAAGCAACATCGACGTTTACAATCCTGCGTTCGACGTAACACCGGCTGAGCTGATTACTGCCATCGTTACGGAACGAGGTATCATCACCCCTGTTTGCGAAGAAAACGTCCGAGGCTGTGTATGCGAATTCCACGAATTGCCCTGATCGCAATCCTACTTTTGTCTTTCTTTGTTCCCAGCGTGGTCGGGCAGAACGCCAGGGTCGCATCGGACAAAGTCTCCGCGGCCAAAGTTTCCGCGGCCATAGAACGATGCGTCTCTTTTTTGGTGAATGAACAAAAGAAGGACGGTCAGCGAGGTGGCTCTTGGGCTGGTGCTCAAACCTATGGCACGGGACAGACATGTCTCGTTACTCTGGCCCTGCTCAGCGCGGGAAAGACGGCGAAGTCTCCGGAAGTTAGCCGAGCTCTCACACATATTCGGGCTAACAAGAACCCAACCAAAACCTATGAAGCGGCCCTACAAGTGATGGTGCTAGCTGCTGCCGAACCAGCTAAGGATATGAAGCAAATTTCGGATGTCACGGAGTGGCTAGTCAAGGTCCAGTCCTCGGACGGTGGCTGGGGCTATGGGGACAACATAAGTGGCGGTGACGAGTCCAATACACAATTTGCGGTTTTGGCGCTTTGGGAAGCAAGCAAGTTGGGGATCAGCATCAAATCAGAGGTCAAAGGAGAAAAAG
>JANLUJ010001071.1:0-9739 GCA_031363425.1 Pirellula sp. | reverse complement strand
TGAATTGGAAGCTGGAATCACTAGCTTGCGCGTCGTGCTAGGGTTAAACCTGCCGGTCGCCTAAACAAGTATTGCCAAGCCAGTTCTTCATCGCCATCGCGTCATTTCAACTTTGATTTCCCGCGAAGACGGTTCCAAGAGCATTCAAACCATGCCTTATTCATTTGCGGAGATCACGTCGGGCCCTTTTCCCGCTCGTTTTTCATACGTCCCATCTCCCATTTTCACGTACTTTGTGAAGCCTTTTGCGTCTAGATTTTTGTCGCTAAGGTTGGTGCTGGCTTTCATATCCGACCATGTGCCTGCAATAGACGGCAACGCAATACACCTGCGTACCGGCAACCCCGTCTCAGGATGTTTCGTCAATGGTGGTTCATTCATTCCCTGTAGTACCTCGAACGTTTCGCCGTCCTCTCCACTGGATTGAATTACTTCGTATACGTAGATTGGCATGGGTTTTCCTTCTAGGGCAATCGCTGGAAGATGTCTTCCAAACATCTATCATTCTACCCATCCTCACAAAACGCAAGGCCAAGTCTGTCGTCAAGCGTGGACGTGGTTAGGTTCGTTGCATCATTTGTGCGATCAGTCGGTCTCGGAGGACAACTCCCACCAATTGGCCCGTCGAATTCACAATCCGGCCAAGTTTGATGTCTTGAGATACCATCTTGTTCAAGACTGCGATTTGGCCGACGTTCTCTTCAAAAGTGGATACGGCTCGAAGCTTGGGACGCTCCACTGCGTACAACAAGTCTGTCGCCTCGTAGTATCCAACCAGTCGCTTGTCGCGAGAATGCAAGACCGGCAGAATTTGCAGGTTCGATTTAAGCAGAACCTGCTTGGCCTCTTCTATCGGCAGATCAATTCGCACGGTCCGAAGTCCACGTAGTGGCATGCAATATCTCGAAATAGGATCGCTTCCATAAGCAAACATATTTTGGACAAGGTCCCTTTGAACAGACTCAAGCAATCCGGCTTGCTCCCCCTCCTCGAGCACCTGTCGCAACTCCCGGCGTGCCAATGCGGGCCTAATTTTGAGCGGCTCCTCGCCCAGAATTCGTTGCAACCATCGACTTAGGAAGTAAAGCGCCCAGGTCAGTGGCAATGCCACTAGTGTCAGCGCAAACAGTGGCCAGCCCGCGTTTCGAAGTAGTCGATTCGGCATTTGATGGAACAGACTTTTCGGCAATAGTTCACAGAAAATAAACAGAATCGGCGTAGTCAAAATACTCACGGCGATATTGATGCGGGCGTCGTCGTAACCGAAGAGTTCGACGACGAACCATGCCACGCCGACCGGGACAGCGTAGTTAGCGATAGTATTGCCCACCAGCAACGTTGAGACGAACAGCCCAGGGTGATTGGTTAACCATAGAAGTCCGCGGGCAACTCTCGAACCATCGACTGCATCCAAAACCAATCGAACTCTCGGCACTCGATAGAGGCCTGTCTCGACTCCGCTGCAAAATGCGCTTAGCAATCCCGCACAAGCAATGACAAGTATCGCGACAATCATTCGATGCCCCCCGAGTCGTCCTCGGAAATGTCAATTTCAGAGCTCGCGATCTGAACGTACATTTCGCCGCGACGAGGGACTTCGGTGACTTGCAAGGTAAACGTTCCCCAGGCGATAGTGTCTCCCACTTGGGCTAGTCGTCTCAGTTGGCTTTGAAGGACACCCGCAATCGTTGCGTCGCGCGTCTCAGGGAGCTTTATGCCGAGCGACCTTTCTAATTGTTTGATGCGGGTCGATCCAGTCACCTCCCATTTCGCCTCGCCGGTCTTTGCAAACAAAGGTCGTCCCATTGTATTGATGGCTGCGGAAGGGCTTGCAAATATGGCCTCCATGATATCTTCGAAGAACAGGATACCGATCGTATCGCCCCGTTCGTTCACGACCACCACTACTTTGAGATCCAACTTAAGCAATTGCTGTAGTACATTGGCCAAATTTGCGCACCAAGGGACGAAGTGCGCAGGTTGCGACGCGGGGGGTTTTCGTTCTTCGATTGCCCGCCGAAGTTGTTCGATGGTGGTGGTTGCTGTCACCTCATTCTCGATAGGGGACAGAATCAGGGCAATTCTGCGTTTGCTGTCGTCAGACCATTCCTTTCCCTGTTCCGAAATCCATTCCTGCAATTGCTCGCTAGAAGCTGGAAGGGAAATCGATGCAAATTGGCTCTTAGGATGCATCCACTCTTGTGCCTGAATATTGGAAAGCTGAAGAGTATTTTGAAGAATGCCCTTTTCCAAGTCGATCATCTTTGAATCCGTCTCGCTTAGCTCGATTGCCCGTTCGAGGTCGGATGTTTCGAGAACAGATTCCGGAACCAACCCAGGCCAAATCAGCCGGCGACAGATATCGTTGATGGTATGCATCGCTTTTCCTATTGGCAAGACAGCCCGCATGATTCCGAGCATAGGCAAAGACACACAGCGACTAATTTTGAGTGGGGCAAGAACACCCACGCTTTTGGGCAAAAGTTCACCGAACATAATTACGCTTGCTACCGTTGCAAATGCAAATAGAAATGACCACCCCGCCCCAACTCCAGGCCCATTTAGCGAAGTGGACAGGACATTGGCGCATGCAAAGAAAGTGATGTTGATTGCCAGATTGCACAAAAGAATGCAGGTCAAAAGATGTGAAGCGTTTCCCAGCAGTCGTAGAATCGCACGATCCGAGGGACGCGAAGAATCCAGTTTAAGGCGTTGAGCCGAGGTCAGCGAGAACAACGCCGCTTCACTGGCCGAGAAGAGCGCCGAGAGACACAGCATTCCAACCAAGGCTGACGGCACCAGAATCCATGCCAGTGAGCTAATTTCATAGGTGGCAGCGTCTAACGACAACTTCAAACTCCTCTATTTAGCATCGGCTAGGGCATCACTCGTCGTCGGCAGTTCTGGATCTCCCAAAGGCAAAGTCGAATTCGCTCAAAGCAGGGATCATCATCGCAGCAGTTGCGAACGAGTACGATAGCGACACGACGCTGAAAACCGCCAGCTCTTGGTCCCGCAGGATGAAGCTTGTGATCGCGAAAAACGTCAGGAATGGGAGCAAGAAAGCGCTTATCGTTATCGCGGGCGATGGATTGCGATTCCCAAGCGCAACATATAAACCGATTCCGCCACCCAAAATAATAAACAAAAAGGGTGCCAGCTGCCTTCCGAAAGATCCTCGGAACATGAGCATAATCAACATACAGGTTGCAACGCCCAAAAACAGGAAGAACACAGTTCCCAAACTCGTTCCGATAGCCGCACGGCTTTGCGAATAGATCATCCCGCAATGGATGCCCAACATCGTGACAAACAAATCCATCACAATCAAAGTGATCAAGGTGAAAATCAAGTTCTCTGTGGTCATGGCTGATTGAGCCCAAAGATAAAAGCAAAGTAGCAATGGAGCGATAACCATTTCTTTAGTTACGTACATGACGCCGCAAATCTTCCCAAACAAGAACTCGCGCGGAGTGATCTCAGTTACCAAAAGCAGATCCAACGCTCCGCCATCTCTCTCATTGGTTACAGAATTGACAGCGAGTGCATTGATGATAATGAGCGACAAGACAAAAAAAGGTGCAAGCAGGGTAACGGTCGTCGGAACCAGCTCGTCCTGATAGGTCGTTTCTTGGATTGCCAATCCATTCAGGACAAACTGCCGTATTCCGAGCGCAACCATTAAGCCGAAGGCCAAATAGGCAAGTCGAATCAACAGCACCTTTCGGCCGTAGGCCCAAGTCCTCATTTCCCGCCATAGTACGGGGTTGTTCCAGACCCTTCGCGGAGCTCGGCTCTTCCAAGATTTGGCCGGCTGCAATTGCGTTCCAACCGGCAAGCCAGTTTCTACCGCACCATCAGATTGCTCTGCCTCAAAATTCCCACTTCGCCGCTCCCGAGAAGGGTTCCAAATACGCAACATACGAATGGAAAGGAGGGCAAGCGCCAATGCAATCCCAAGAAGGACTATTCCTGAAAGCATTGCGTTTCCTCCGGGTAACCAAAATGGCAACACAGATTCGGACGCAATCGGTTGTGTTACATCGACAATGGCTCGAAGCGGACTGAGCAATTTTGCAATGCCGGGATCAACAAAACCCAACTTGCCGCTCGCGATCACCTCGCTCATCGCAAGCCACAATGCAATGATGAGCATGGTAACTGTCAGCGATTGAAATGTCTTTTCTCTCCAAAGCGCAATCGTCGTCCCTAAGGTCGCACTGACAATCAAGGCACAAAAGGTCACCCACGTACAGGAAAATACCTGCTCTAGGGATACGCCACCGAGTAACGTCACTGAAAACACAATAGGAAGCGATGCAAAAAAGGCGTTCATGGTTGCAAGTAATCCCGCACCAATTTTTCCTAAAACCATTTCGGTATTGGTTTGAGAAGTCATTAACAAGAGAATCAGCGTTTGCTTGTCCTTTTCATGGCTCACTGCAATGGTTCCTGCCAAAGCTGCCATGAATAGCAAAACGATTAGTTGGAAGGGGGCGATGAGCTGAAAAATAAGTACCCCAAACCGAGCTAAGTCGCCTGGATTTTGAACTGGTTGTAATCCAGCCAACAACAGCCAGGTTGTACAAATGATCGCAAACAACATCATCGCAAATACGACTCTGCTTGCAAAATGCTTACCTCGACGAGGCAAGGTAGTTAATTCTCGTTGAAAGATGGGACCAATCATTTGATCGAGTTTAATGCGGATTCCGATCGCTGACCATTAGCCGCCCTTTACTTAAGGAAAAATTACAAAATAGCGTAGGAAATTCTGGAGAGGTTCCGGATTTGATGGAGACGACGATGGGTACGTGCCGAGAAGGGATGAAGTTGTAATCATTTTTGCCATCGAAACAAAAAATCGATCGAAACAAAAAATCGATGGCACTGAATCGGGAAGGAAGGTATCGATGAGTTATCTGCGACATTGGAAATTGAGTCGTGCGCCATTCAAGCTGGGTCCAACAGGCCGAGGCATTTTCACTGGTGGCACGATCGAAGAGGCATTGGCTCGCAGCGATTTTCTTGTTTCTCAAGAGAAAAGGCTTGGCTTAGTTCTTGGGCCATCTGGAGTTGGAAAAACCACCTTCCTAAAGTATTTTTGTAAGGCGAGGAAATCACAATTCAATCGCGAAAACCTGGCGATGGTTGACCTTCGTTCCGCAGACGGTGAAACCGTCGCAAATCGCATTCTCAATAGTTTTTCCCAGTTTCAGGAGGGGCTTTCGCCAAAGCAAGATTGTTGGTCGAAGATCAACGATCTTTTGTATGCAGAATCGGCAATTGGTCACAGAACCGTGCTACTTTTCGATAACTTGCAGGGCCATTATGAAGATATTTTTCATGCCATCTCGCAGCTTTGGAACTCCCAAATGGGCTGGAGCATGTTGCTTTGCCTCGACGACGACGCCATTGTAAATCTCCCAAGATGGTTTCTTGACCAATGCGAACTTCGGATTGATTTGCCCAGCTGGGATTTGGGGCAAACCGCAGACTATTTTGAATTCGTACTCCATCAAGCTGGAGTAGAGGACGATATTTTCAATGGACAAGCGATTACACGGATTCAAGAATTAAGCGAAGGTATTCCAAGAAAGATAGTCCAAATTGCGGAATTGGCATTGGTGGCAGGTGCCGTTCGCAAGGCTGAAAGGGTGACCTCGGAACTGGTGGATCAGGTCTGCGACGAGTTTACTGTGTCCGTTGGCGGGAAATTCCCATCAATCTGGGCAACTCAGTCATTGAATGCTGGATAATTCGAGCAAGAATTGAATGGACACCCGTCTGACGTAATGGAAAATCAAATCGCGGTAAAAAGCCTTACTGGGATTCCTTACGACATGATGGGGGACTAGGCCAAAGCGACGATCGCAAGTGAACTTTCCTAAATTGCGAGTTGTCGTTATTGTCTTGGCACAATTCCTTGAACGGCAATCATCGTTCGAGACACAGAATAAGGCGCCAGCCAACTATGTCTACTAAAACAACACACATATTTACGATCGAACAAGCGAGAGCAATGCTTCCGCTGCTTCGTCTTATCGTGACAGACATTTCGCTTTCGCACCGTGAACTGACCGAACGAAAGTCCAATCTGAGACGGATGTTGCGGCGGCAAGAGGGCAAGGCTCGCTTTCAAGTCTACGACGCAGAAATCACCGAGATTCAAGAAGACCTCAAAAACGAGTCAGCTCACCTGGAAGACTATGTGAGTGAGCTCGAACAGCTCGGAGTTATCCTCCGGTCTGCACACGACGGTATTGTCGACTTCCCAACGATTATCGACGACATGCCTGCATACTACACTTGGCAAATGGAACAGCAAGATATCGTTGATTTCCATCGCGCAGGTGAATCCACTGCCGATCGCAAGCCCATTTTCGAGTAACTTGAAATCCGCCGTTTGAGCTTTGGCTATCGCCTTAGTGATCGATTGGTGCGTTATCGTTATTGCCGACCGATCCGGCTGCAACCAAGTATGCTTTGTTTTCGTGATCGAGCGTAATGGTAGAGACCATGTCCGTGTTGGCTAGAAACACGGGTTTCAGCCACGAGTTATCGGCGTATTTACATCGGATATCAACCGTAACAGTAATCGTTGATGTGGAAAACGTGTTCGGAGTGACCGTGATCGTCGCATTGCGAATGCCGGTTGCGTTTAGGATCTGTGTCGCTTTCGCAACGACGTTGCTCGGGGTGCTTCCGGGTACTATTCCAATGCGGGCAGCTTCATAGGCGGCTTGTTCTACCGAGTGCCGTGCATACATGAATCTCGCGAACTCAAAGCCCGACAGCAGAATCGTAAAGAAAAGGCCGCTGCATATGGCGAACTCGACGGTAAACGCACCCAAGCGTTGGCTTCCATGTCGAAAGCAGCTCCGAGGCCTATTATGTTTCAAGAGTCTACTCATAATCTACTCGGTCAACATGTTAGGGAGTGTAGTTGCGATAGTTCGGAACACGGCTTCGAGCGAGGCAGCGTCGGGAGCTACGTAGCATTGACCGCCGCCAGCTTGAGCAACCTGTTGCATGAGCGCGACATCGGCTTGTGCGCTAAATGCAATCGTGTGGATTCGAATATTCATCCCCCGCGCAATCGCTGCGAGGGCGACGGGATCGTCCCCCTGAGTAAGGATTCCGTCCGTCAAAAGGACGATACTCTTGCACGTTGTGATCTTGGTTAGGCTAGGGTCCGTTAGCGCGTTGACGCCTTCCCGTAGACCGGCAGCAATGTTGGTGTTTCCAATGAGGGGTTGAGTCGCCAAATTGTTCAGCTTTTGAACCAGGGTGGTATAGTCCGTCGTCAACTTTTGATCGACTGATGCAACGACAGACGTCCAAATTCCAAACGTAAAATTGCTGGAATACGATGCGAGAGCGACTCGTGACTTGATCGGGGCTTCATTGAGGACGGTCGAAAAGACGTTGACAGCAGACCGAAGTGCTGCCCACCTACTAAGCGTCGCATGCGGTAATTTAAAGTAGTTTTGAATCGGTGACAGACCCGCAAGATTCCCTGGATAAGCAAATGGAGTGGAGCCAAGCGACCAGGCCATTGAACCTGAACGGTCAACGACCAAGCACACATCCATGTCGATGCGTGTGGAAACAGCCGATTGCTGCGACGTAAAGGTAGTCATCCCCATCATTTGCGGCAGCAAGATCGTTGGAATGCCTCCACCCGCCATCTTGCTCAAGTTCGAGTTGACGCGAACCGAGTTCGTAACAACACTTGAGTTCGAGGCGGTTTGAGTGAAGGAATAGGTTCCATTTACGTTGCCGGATGAAGCACCGATCTCAATGTCGCTGTCGTCTAGAATTACTGGACGCCCGGCGACACGATGCAACGCGGCGATAGTTTTAGCTGCTTGCCTTGCTTGGGCTGGAGATTGCGATTGCCCTAGTACGACGAGTGCAGCCTTTGCAGCGGAGTCGGTGGCAAGTCGTTGTTCGGTCCGCACCAATTCCATGTAAGCAACATTGATACTTAGGCCTGCCAAAGCAACCAGCGTAAAGAAGGCAGCACCGGCAAGCAAAAGTATCGAACCGCGGCGTGACCGTGCTCGTGAAAGAGAAGTACGAACCCGTCTCTTGTCGAATTTGTTTAATCGAAATTTGCGAATGGTCATTTTCTCGTCCCTTAAATTATTCTCGAAGCATGTAGGCATCGACGGCAATGGTACCCTGATCTTGGAGCACAAAACGCGTTGGCGAATTGGATGCCCATGGCACTTCAACTCGAACTCGAACCTGGGTGCCTGGCGGTTGAGACAGTAAATCGCTTGGAGTAATGGTCACGACTGCGCCGTTTACTCGACGTTGAGTGAGCATTGTTTGACATCGCGTTGCGACGTCGGCATTGCTACTCGTACTTCGGGCGGCTAACCGACCTGCTTCGTATGCAACGATCACCGCGGATTGCCGAAGAAAAATCCTTTGGCACACTTCGATCGTTCCAAGAACCAGGATGAGCATTACAGGCAAAACAAACGCGAGTTCGACAGATGCCAAACCGCTGCGATTGCCGCAACCGCATTCTCCTCTCTCTCGTCTCGATTGAATGTTCATAGGTAAAATTCTTTTGACTTGATGCCCGTTAATGCAAACAAACTACTGAGGCAAGCTCGATGGGTCGTCGGTGAGCGAGGTCGCGTTGACCATTCCGATATCCACTACGAACAAAGCATCGTTGTAGTCCAAGTCACCGCCACCGACGATGTCTTCGAAACCAACGAGGATGTAAGGTGAGTTTGGCATGGCAAAAGCAACCACGTGTTGCAATGCGTCGCTGTTTTTACTGATATCGTTCCAAAGCCATGTCAGTGAATTACTTGGCGAACTCCTGTACCGGTTGAAGCCGTCCGAGATCAGGAAGAAGTCCAACTGCCATCCGTTTCCGCCTTTTCCAATTTCAACAAAGTCGCCCACCTTCAATGGGTCATTGACCGTTCGCGATCCACTTCCTATAGAAGCATTTGGAAAGATCACCTTGGGCGAACCAGGAGTTGAGCTTCCCGCAGGAGTGAAGGCAAATCCAAGCGTATTGCGATAACCTGCTCCCTCCGCCAAAAAGTAAACGCGAATCGTTTCAACGCATTCCTGTCGAAGGAACAGCTTGGATGAGTCCAGCTTAAAGCCGGTTGCGTTGGTGAAGACCACGCTTTCGGACAGATTGTTGTTGATGATGGTTTGAAACTTTGGCAGCCATTGGCTGTTGAAAGTCGAAGCTCGCGAGTCCGTCCCCGTTACCTGAACATTCCCTATGACCGGTAGATTCAATGGGACGGGGGTCGCCTGGGGGCTAGCCGTTGTACCTGCAATGGCTGCAGAGCATGTTCCCAGAGCTAGCAAGCCGACAGACAACATTTTGGACAATGAAAATTTCATCTTCTCACCTCTTGAAGCAAATTCAAAGTTGTACCACCGCATTGGGAGGCCCAATCCGCGGTTACTTTTTGAACTGTAGCTTTTTTTCTTTAGGGAAGACGGAATTATTAGAAAATCTTTGCGGTCGACAAAAACCAATTTATCGGCATTATCGGTACACGTTCGAACTCCGCCGCTGGCAGCGGCACTAAAACTCATTGCCTTAGCTTAGACTTGACTCACCTTGACGCTCGAGCGGTTTGCGTGCTAAACGGATGTTTGATAGGCGAGCGGCGGCATGTAAAGTACCAGTAGCACGACGCGCAAGCTAGTGAATTGGGTGCAGGAATCACTAGCTTGCGCGTCGTGC
>JANLUJ010000971.1:0-3193 GCA_031363425.1 Pirellula sp. | reverse complement strand
TTGATGATGTGCTCGAGTGTCAATAACACTTCAGCTTCAGGTATGAATTGGTTTAGCGTCAGCGAATTTCCACTTGCTCGATAGTCGGCTGCAATTGGAATCGCATTGACTCCCGCTCGTTTGGCAAGTTGCATGGCACGTGGTAAATGGAAAGCTATAGTTAAGATGGCACAGCGTTTATCATTCCAAAATTCGGGATGTTCTTTGAGTGCGGCCATTTCAGAAGTTGTATTCTGGCCAGGTATCTCAAAGATCGAATCGGCTGGAATTCCCAGCCCAATCCAGAGTTGCTTGGTCTGCCGACTCGGATCGTCTGCTTGTTGAAATCCTCCCGAAAGAACTCCTTTCAAATTCAAGTTGTCCCCGGTGGTGACCAGTTTCTTCACTGCCCCATCCAAATAGAGTTTCGCTGCGAAGCCAACGCGATCACCCGCAGGACCAAATTGAGGCCGTCCGTTAGGAGCAACGCTCGTTCCACCTCCAAGAACGACAATATAGTCAAAAGGATCTTTATTTGATGGAACAACGGATTCGATGGATGACTCTAACGCTTCTTCTAAATACGATACGAAAATAGATGAACTTAGAATCCACATCAGGCAGGCGCCGGAAACCAACAGCCAGCCGCTTCGGCGTTCATCGCGACCAAGCAATACCATTCCGATGGAAAACGCGGCCACAATCGCTATGAATAGCGGCTGAATCATGTGGGTCAGCATTTTCTCGACAGAAACTCTCCCACTGAGCATCCAAGTCGCAGCCAAAGGCAAAAAAACAGTTGCGATTAGAATACAAGCTATCGGCTGTAACCAACTACGATTTGCTTCGCGTTGCGTGATGGACATACGTTTCGTTGAATTTCATTTTTCTGGCAATTGAATGAAACCTTGCCAATCAGGTGGCGCCGAGCGTCCATGCTGTGCGATGAAAACAGTTAGGAAATCTTTGACACGATCCTCGGCCGGAACCTGGTGCAGAAGTCGAAATGCTTCGCCCCAGTTTCCGTCTTGCAAACTATCTAGTGCCTTCTCATAAGCCAGTATATGTGCATCGGTAAGTAAAACATTGGGCCCTTCAGGTGGGAGCAATTCGCTAACCATGAGCGGTGTCGTCATGCCAACTGGAAGTACACGAGCGACTCGACGTGTTCTAGCGATGGTTGGCGAGACTTCATTGCGCACTCGTAGCGCGGTCGCCTCATCCATTAAGATCGCTGCGCGCAACTGTTTCGTCATGCTCTCCAAGCGAGCAGCGAGATTCACTACCGGTCCAAATACAGTTACTTTGACTTGATCGACAGTTCCAATACGTCCGGCTACTGCTCGCCCGGTTGCGATTCCGAGACCAGCCCGGAAACCGGACAAAGCGTGTTTCTCAATGGCGGCTGCTGCTTCAAATTCGGCGCGAATAGCCAGTGCCGCTTGAGCGGCCTGCAAAACCGAACTTTGTTGCTCCAATGGCCAGCCCCAAAAACCCATGGCCGCGTCACCGTGGAAGTCGCCAACGACGCCATTGCGGTCGAGGATGTGGTGGGTCATTACCCCAAGGGCATCGCTCACGCGGCGCAACAGCTCAAGCAGTTTGTCGCCAGATTCCTCGCTTTGCCGTGAAAACCCGCGCAAGTCGCAGAACAGGACGGAAACGTTGGCTTCGCGCGGAGCGAGAACCTCGTCTGGATCTCGTGTGGCCAGAGCCTTTTGAACAACTGGCGCAAAGAAAGGCCGCAAGGAATCCTGGCGACGCTGAAGCAACCGAGTTTGGCGCAACGAGCCGAGGGTTGTCGCCGTCAACTCTGCAAACTTGAGATCGTCTTGCAAGTCCATCGCAATGGCCGCCGTCGCATCCCGAGCATTCTGCGGTACGAGATTTCCAAAATCTCCAGCGACATAAATGGCCCAACCCGGGCATGCTTCACTATTGATCGGTGTGCAAAAGGCCCAATCGACATTTTCGCTTTGCGTATAAGATTGGCCCGAGTCTATTCCGCGACTCCATACGTGTAAAACGCTTTCGCGGGTCGTGATCGCTTGATGAATCAATTGCGCTGAGGGAGAAAACTGGTGCCCAATTAGGTTTCGAGAATCCCAATGCAACAGACGAATTCCAAACTCATTTACTTCGCTGGAGCTTCGCCCTTTACCTACGCTAATCTTGGGTTGGACAACCACCGGTTCGCCGTTGGTTTGGTCGCCCACGATGGCCACAAAGCTCGCTTGCTGGATTCCCTGCATCAATACATTCACTACGCGTGCACACAGCTCTTCGTCGGTGGTGCTGCTGGAGATGATTTCAGGAACTCGGCTGAGGACCTCGATGCGTCGATCGGCATCTCGATATCGGGCCTGTCGCAATTGTGACGGTGCATACGAATGTTCCGTAAGCGCTGGCATCTCGTCGGACTGCGACACCATACGAACGCGTTGGTCGACCAAACTGAACGTGGTTTGTCCGATCACAAAATGTTCTCCGATGCCGATGTTGAATTCGTCTTGTCTTAACCCTTTATGGAAGATGGGATTGCGAGCGTCGATCAGCTTCGATACCTCAAGTCTTGAACCGTTCCACTTGAGTCGAACATGGCTGCGCGAAATCCGATCATCCCATGGCACGGCCCAGCCAACTGCAGTTCTGCCCAGGATCACTGGTTGCTGCAATGCTGGGTCCTTTGGCAGTGGTCGCCTCCAGCGGTCGGACGGGCTGGGCCCTTGAGCGATCAAATCCGGCATTTGGCTAAATTCGTAGTCGATGGATACGGGGTGAAACTCGTACTACTTTAGCCAAAGATTTTCAACTCGGATAGCGTCGTGGCGAAGGATAACGCGCTAATTAGACGGCGACGGCGAAACCCATTCGCTGACTACTTCGGTTTCGGTAGGAGCTTTCGTGCGACGGCGTCGGCGGGGTTTGTTGGCAGCCCACTCTTTGGTCATGATCTCGAAAACGTCTGGGCTTTCGTAGCGGACAACGTTCTTGCCTTCTGGAATTGGACCAATTAAGCCCTTGAAGATAGGCATCCCACGCAGGTCCAAATCGGTGCTGCTATCATCGATTCCAACTTGAGAATGGGTTTTGAAGATGGACTCGGCATTATGAAAATCACGGATCTTAAGCGAACCGTCTTGACCTCGTGTCACTACTCGAAAAACTTCTTTTTTTGCCATAGCTCTACTCCGGTCAATCGCTTTAGTCGTGG
>JANLUJ010000938.1:0-9612 GCA_031363425.1 Pirellula sp. | reverse complement strand
GAATTGACCAAGATCGAATTGACCAAGATCGAATTGACCAAGATCGAATTGACCAAGATCGAATTGACCAAGATCGAATTGACCAAGATCGAATTGACCAAGATCGAATTGACCAAGATCGAATTGACCAAGATCGCACGGCCCAGGGGGCCATGCTACGGTAATGGGCGACCCTTGCCATTGTAGACGACATCTTCCGTAACGACTTTGTCCATGTAGATGTCATGGCTTTCAGATGGGATCTTCTCAAACATCTGGCACTCGAATGCCAATGCGACCAACGGTGCGTCGAGTCTTGCATGTTGCAAAAGTTTGTCATAGTAACCTTTGCCGTGCCCAGTTCGTCCGCCATTGCGGTCAAAAGCAACTCCGGGCACCATTACCAAATCGAGGTCGGCAGGTTGTAGGCGTTTGCATTCCACGGACCTAAGCTCGTTTTTTGGCTCTAGGATACGATACATTCCCAGTTCTAATTCATCCATCCGCTCAAGCCAAAAGAGCTCGAGTTCGCCATCCACACAGTATGGAACAACGATGCGTTTGCCACTTGCCAGGGCAGTGGGAAGTGCCTGCCGAGTGCGTACTTCGTCGCGAACGTCCACATAAAACATGATCGTTTTGGCAGAGTGGTATTCCGGTAGTTGCATGAATCGATCGACAATTCTTTCAGAAACAGCGTCTTTTTCCTGCTGGGCTCGGCGATTTTCGTGGGCTTGCTTACGAATTGCAGTCTTCATTTCGAGGAGTTCAGAAACAGGCGAGTCGTCCATCAGTAGGTTCCTTGGGCTGCATAATTTTGGAATAATTGGTTCAAATGATAGCATTAGCATGGTAGCAAGGCCCTCGCATCCTTCCAATCCGCAAGCGAACTGAGGTTCGAAAAATAAAGCAAACTACGGTTTTGCTGGGGAGTCATCGATTTTCCGTTAACTTAGCCCGTGTCAAAACTTGTGCATCTTCACCTCGCAAATTACCCTTAGTCCATTGGATTAAACCGTTATCAATTCGAAACCAAGTCTTGTTAGGCCGTCATGTACGCGATGCTTCCCTATGTTTGGGTTCTCTTTATGGTCGGTTTGGTCGTGGCTACGGTTACAATAGCAATGATGGGTCGCCCTAAGAAAGCGTTGAAAAAAGCGCCAGTCGCGGGTGTTGAAGCAGCTACGGACCCGTTGTCCGAATCAGAACCGGTTCTCGATTTTGGTGACGAGCTTGCGCAAATGGATAAAAAATAGTTATCCTTTGTGGAGTTGAAATTCGTAGTTGCCTCGCAAAGTTCGTTGCCTCATGGTTTGGGATTGGTCGGTGGATGGCTGGATCATGGTTGCCGGCGCATTGTGCGCTGTCGCAGCCTCGTTGTTAGGCAATTTTCTTGTGCTTCGACGCCTGAGCTTAATGGGGGACGCGATCAGTCACTCCGTTTTACCGGGTATTGTCGCGGCCTTTTTGTTTAGTGGAACGCGGGGTTCCGTCGTGGTTTTGATCGGTGCAGCTGGCATGGGGCTTTTAACGGTTTGGCTGACGGAATTGATTCGGAAGTACGGCAAAGTAGAAGAAAGCGCGGCGATCGGGGTTGTGTTTACGTCGCTCTTCGCTGTCGGGCTAGTGATGATGGTTCGAGCTGGAGACAAAATCGATTTGGATCCTTCGTGCGTTCTCTATGGCAATTTGGAAACGATCATCTTGGATACAGTTGCAACGCCATTTGGGTTAGTTCCACGCGTTGTTCTCACCATCAGCGCCGTTTGTTTGCTAAACGCAATCTGCGTGGTTGGCTTCTTCCGTCAATGGCAGGTTTCAACGTTCGATCCACTTCTTTCCCGAGCACAAGGAATTTCGCCAACCGTATTTCATTACGTATTAGCGTCTTTAGTAGCTGTGACTTGCATTGCTAGTTTTGAGGCGGTCGGAAACATTTTAGTCGTTGCGATGTTGGTGGTCCCAGCAGCGACTGCGTTCTTGTTGTGCAATCGCTTGCATACCATGATCTTATCAAGCGTGGCGATTGGAGCAGCCTCCGCGATCGCAGGGCACTTTCTTGCGATTTCGGTGCCAGTGGCTTTTGGATATCGATCCGTAAATTCAGCGGCGATGATGGCCGTTGCGAGCGGTCTGTTTTTGGTTTTATCGGTGATTGCAAGCCCTAAGGCTGGGGTGCTCGTTCGGTGGATTGAACAACGTGCGGTGGCTCGAAAGATCATTGGAGAGGACATGCTTGCATTGCTTTATCGCCATTCCGAGCGAGTGTTTCCGAACGAACACAACGGAGAAAATCGAGCAGCACTGTCATCGCGTGAGATTTCAACGCAACTAAAAATAACCCTGAATCGGCTTAGTTCAGTCGCATCGGATCTTGTTCGCGCAGGCTGTATCTCGATGTCCCAATCTTCAATGACACTTACGGACCACGGACTTCGTGTGGCTCAAAACTTGATTCGATCGCACCGATTATGGGAACAGTACTTGTCGGTCGAAGTGAATGCAACCGACGCTCGCTTGCATGCACAGGCTGAGTCGTTGGAACACTTTACAAGTTCCTCGATGCGTGACAAGCTCGACGCAGAAACCGGTCAATCAACCATGGATCCGCACGGACGCAGTATTCCACCGGAGGGATAGTTTCGATGATTTGTTCCATTCGGTCATTGCTTGTGCAGGTAATTTTTTTCCTCGGCATGTTTACCGGCTTTGCGCCAGTGGGTGACTTGTATGCAGTGCAATTCGTTTCAAACGGAGATGCCAACTCAGACGCGGGGATTGATGTAGTGAAAGACAAATCCAAATATTGGAATCTGTCTTTGCCAACGATGGGAGGCAAGCAGTTCTGGACCGACTACCGTTGGTGGCAAGGCTGGCGAGTTCAATACAACAGCACATTTGACCACTGGAGACTGCTTGATCCAAAGTCGGTGCGAAGAGCATGGGGGGGACGACAGGCCATGATTGACGAACTGAATCGAGTGATCGCATCGAATCCATCGGCAACAAATCCGTCCGAAGTAGTACTCCTATTGCATGGTTTAATGCGATCGTCCAGTTGTATGGACCCGATCGAAAAGGAGTTGTCGCGAGTTGATAATGATCTCATGAAACTACATCCAGAGGATTCCAACCCACGTACCGCCATTTCTTATTCCTATGCCAGTACTCGCGACCCCATATCCGTTCACTCTGCTGCCCTCATGGAATTGGTCGAAAATTTACCGGGACAACCCAAAATTAGCGTAGTAGGGCACAGTATGGGAAACATCGTTTTCCGCCATGCGATTGGGGGGTGGCAACGAAACGGCGACCCAACGAACGTACTTACGAGATTGAATCGAGTTGTTATGCTAGGGCCTCCCAACCAAGGTTCTTCGTTCGCCGCCAAACTTTCGCGATTGGGGCTGTTTGAAACGATAACGGGAAACGCCGGGATGCAATTGGGGGCAATTTGGGATGACTTTCGGAGTGGACTCGGTACTCCGCCTTGTCCTTTCGCCATCGTGGCTGGAGACATTTCAAAGAGTCCAATTCAGAATCCCTTGCTTAGCGGCCCAAGCGATGGCGTTGTAACACTTGAAGAAGCAGCTTTGGACGGTATGTCGGAAATAGCGTCTGTCCCAGTCCTTCACTCATTCCTGATGAGCGACGCGTCCGTCGTTAAGGCAACGGTCTCGTTTCTTTCAGGAACTGGGCTCAAGGCTGCACTTGAAAAATAAAATAAGAAAGTAGATTGAGGCCCAATATGAAAACACGATGGAACGAGCATGAGGAACCGAGCAGCAAAGACATCCGTGACGAAATCCTGAGGTTTTTGTTGATGATGAAGCCAGGGGAGAGTATTTGCCCCTCCGATATTGGAAGGACATTTGGCTCAAAATGGCGAGAACTAATGACGACCGTTCGCGAAGTTGCGTCTGACATGGTCCGAGACGGAGCCATTGAAATCACACAAAATGGAGAGGTCGTCGACATCGACGAAAGGAAGGTCGAAACGCTCAAAGGCCCTATTCGATTGAGGTTGGCAAAACGGCCAATGGGGTGATTGCTAAAACGCAATCGTGAGAGCGGGTTAACAGTCTTCAAGTCACTCTGGGCACGAGTTACCCTAACGCTTTGTCACTTGTCCACGCGTGACAGAGTGCCTTGGAATTGCCCCCGAATTGTCTTTCCGACTTGTAGATTCTTGGATCTCTACAAGACATAATGGGCCCATGAATGTTCCGAAGGCGAGCATCGGATGTAGTGTGTTCTTTTATGACGTTTTTACGATTGTCCTAACCAAGTCGAGTAGACAATGCACAACAAATTTCAAACATACAAGGCCTTTGCTCTATTAAGCCTTGCGATGAGTCCGTCCCTAATAGCGCAAGTACCCGTCGAAAAAGTCGATACGGCGGTCATAGATAAAATCAAAGAGGAGGGATTGCAACGATCCCAGGTGATGGAGTCCATCAGCTATCTAACGGATGTCCATGGTCCTCGCTTGACGGGCTCGCCTTTGACTAGAATCGCGGGCGAGTGGACGAAAGCAAAACTGAACGAATGGGGGTTAGAAAACTCACACCTCGAAAGCTGGGGGCCTTTTGGTCGAGGCTGGACGTTGGAGGCATGCTCGGTCAACTTGGTCGAGCCACATTATTCGGCCTTAATCGCTCACCCTAAAGCTTGGACTCCATCTACCTCAAAGACAATCCGAAGTGAACCCATCTATTTGGACGCGTCGACTCCCGAGGAACTCGAAAAGTACCGCGGCAAGTTGGGGCGCGCGATCGTATTGATTAGCCCACCCCGCGAGATCAAAGCTTTGTTTGACCCACCCGCTGCGCGTCAAACCGATGCCGACCTTTTGAGGCTTGCGAATGCAGATCCCGGTTCACCACGAAGGCGGGGAGGGCCGGGTGCCGGCGGACCTCCTGGTGGTCCAGAGGTGGGTGGTCCAGGTGCACCAGCTGCAGGCGGACCGCGAGCAGGCGGACCGGGCGGCGGGCGTGGAGGAAGAAATGCGCAAGGAGCCCCTGCGGTCCAGGGTGATGCCACTCCAGCCGTAGCCGGCGATACTCCCACACCTCCAGGCCCGCGAGGCGATGGAAGAGGGGCCTTGCAGATGCAAGCAGACAAGTGGCAGATGGCTTACGACGAAGGGGCTGCCGTGGTGCTTGAGCCAGGTCGAGGGGACGGAGGCACGGTCTTCGTCCAATCCGCAACGATGCCTCGACGTGCGGATCCTGCTGGCAGAGAAGGTGGAAATCCATTTAGCCGCGGCCCCCGTCCTTGGGCCACCGATCCACCCGATGTCCTTCCACAATTGGTCGTTGCTGCCGAGCACTACAATCGCATTGTGCGAATGATCCAAAAGGGATCGCATCCCAAGCTAGCCATCGATATTGAAACTCGCTATCACGATGGTGAATTGAACAGCTTCAACGTCATCGCGGAAATACCAGGTACAGACCTTAAGGATGAAGTTGTCATGTTAGGAGGTCACTTTGATTCTTGGCACGCCGGAACCGGCGCGACGGATAATGCAATCGGATGTGGGGTTGCCTTGGAGGCTGTACGTATCTTGAAGACAATTGGCGCCCAACCAAGACGCACCATTCGCATTGCGTTATGGACTGGAGAAGAACAAGGATTGCTGGGTTCGCAAGCCTACGTTTCAGATCACTTTGGAAGTCGCAAAGGTGGTCCTGGAGGTGGTCCCGGTGGCGTCTTTGGAGGAGGTGGCGATGCTCCACGACCGCGAGCGACTTACGAACTCAAAGCGGAACACGAAAAATTTTCTGCCTACTTCAACTTAGATAATGGCACTGGAAAGATTCGCGGGATATACCTCCAAGGTAATGAAGCGGTTCGGCCGATCTTCCGTTCGTGGCTTGCGCCTTTCTCGGACATGGGTGCGACTACCATTAGTTCGTCGAACACCGGCGGAACGGATCACCAATCGTTCGATGGAGTCGGCTTGCCAGGATTCCAATTTATTCAGGATCCGCTGGAGTATGACACTCGAACGCACCATTCCAGCATGGACGTATACGAACGCATACAAGCCGACGATGCGAAACAAGCGTCGATCATTATGGCTGCGTTTGTCTATCAAGCTGCTGTAAGGGACGAGAAACTTCCTCGCAAAGCCCTAGACGGTGAAGTTGTAACAGTTCCAGCCGCAACAACTCCTTCGGTCAGTGTTCCCCAAGTACCCGCGGTACCAGCACCTGTCGTCCAAACGCAGGCGACGGGAACTTAGCAAAACCTCCTAACGCGTTCGCTGGGCCTTGTGCCCACGAACGCAACAGGTTTGGAGTGCTACGCGATATAGGACGCCAGACCTGTTGCGAATGCCGGGGCAAGCCCGGACATTCGCTTTGGCTAACAAATCCGAGACGAGTCTGGTTAACTATCGACTTTCGGCAAGCGATGCGTGGCCAACTACGACCACGTCGACGACCGAGTAGGACTCGTAGCGCCTAAATCCTGTCGAGTCTACTATTAGCGATAAGGATCCAGGGTTACCTTCAAAGCATAGTGTAATCACATAGAATTGAGTCAATCCTGTCCAAAAGGAGTGTTTGGAGTGGTGATGGATCGCAAAATCCAGTGGGACAAGGGTTTGGAATGGACGATACCCTTGTTGGATTTGAATCCCATTGGTTACACTATAGGGGTGGGATGTGCGAGCGACGCACAGGCGGTCCCGCATTTCGAAAGTCACCCAAGCCATTTGGCTTGGAATATGCATCCCTGGAGTCCGGAATGAAAAAGATAGAAGCCATCGTTCGTCATTTTAAATTGGAAGACGTCAAGAACGCACTCACGGAAAAAGACATCCATGGAATGACCGTTAGCGAAGTACGAGGATACGGCCGCCAAAAGGGACACACAGAAATCTATCGCGGAACTGAGTATGCGGTGGATTTCGTTCCTAAAGTAAAAATTGAGGTTGTTTGCGCAGACAGCGAACTTCAAACAGTCATTGATACGATCGTAAAGACAGCGCAAACCGGCCAAATTGGCGACGGCAAGATTTTCGTTTCTGACCTTCAGACGGCTGTGCGGATTCGAACCGGTGAGACCGGTCAAGACGCTCTTTAAGCCACACCAATAAATTGTCCTCTCTCCATCCGCAAGTAGTAAAAGCGCGTTCGCAATTGGCGGACGCGCGTCTTAAGGCGGCGAATCTTCACCACTCTGGTGCGACTGGTCCACAAGTCTGCTTTGCTTGGGCAGATCAAGTGGATCAAGTGATTCACGATTTGATTCAGGCTTCACTCGGCAGTTTACAAAAGCCGCTGGACTCGTCCTGTTTTGCATTTGTCGCGTTGGGGGGATACGGTCGAAGAGATCTTGCACCATTTTCTGACATCGACTTGATGTTGCTTTATCGGGGAGTTAGCGAATCCGAAATTGCACCGCTCGCTCGCGCAATCGCTCAAATGATTGTCGATGCGGGATTGCAACTCGGATTCACCATTCGGACTCCATACCAAGCACGTCAAGTTGCTTGGTCCGATGCGACCATATTGACTTCCTTGGTGGAAATGCGTTTGGTGGAAGGGAGCCAAGCGATGTTCGAAGGATTTCTAAATGCATTTCGAATAGGTTGCAAAAGGCGGTCACGACGGCTATCGGCGCTCATTGAAAACGAACGATTCGTTGAGCGACAAAAGTTTGGAGAATTGGTTTACTTGCTGCATCCAAACATCAAGCGATCTCGTGGGTGCTTGCGAGATGTTCAAATCGTTCGTTGGATTGGCTTTGTGTGCTTTGGAGAGAAGGACCCAGAGCAACTGGTTGAAATGGGGTTGCTTGCGCAGGAAGATTTTCGAGCGATCCGGGACGGGTATCAGTATTTGCTTCGCTTGCGAAATCAACTGCATTTTCTAGCGGGACGTGCACAGGATTCGCTGGATCGCCCCAAGCAGATTGAAATGGCGGCTTGGTCGAATTTCAAAGGGACCGACGGAGTGCTACCGGTCGAAGAATTCATGCAGCAGTATTTTGAATTCACGAGCGAGGTGCGGTACAGTTCTGCAAACTTCGTTGGGATGGCTCGGTCCCGATTGAGCATTGTAGGCTATTTGTCCATGTTTATTGCGTGGCCTATTCGAAAGGGAATTCGATTGGGCATTAGAGAGATATGGGCCACGCGATCGGGACTCGAAAGACTCCAATCCGATCCTGCGAAAGTGCTGGAGTTGATGCAGGTTGCAAACCGCTACCTTCGACGAATTGAACACAAGACTTGGAGAACCATTCGGCAGGCGATGCTCAGACGTCGTGATACTCAAGTTGGCGCGGAGGCGATCAATCGGTTTTTGCAGTTGATAGCCCAGCCAGGTCGTCTGGGTGAAATATTGCGTCGGTTGCATGAACTGCGAGTGCTTGAACAAATCATTCCAGCGATGCGGCATGCTCGGTGTTTACTGCAATTCAATGAGTACCACAAGTACACAGTAGATGCACATTGCATTCGATCCGTGGAATGCGCCGGAGAATTTGCCAAATCAGATGACGTCTTAGGACGCGTTTATCGCGGGCTGCAGAATAAGATGATACTGCACTTGGCACTATTGTTGCATGATTTAGGAAAGGGCTTCCCTGAAGACCATAGCGAGGTAGGTCGCGAGATTGCTGAGGAGACAGCACGGCTCTTCAAATTGTCAGACTCCGATCGTGAGTTGCTGGTTTTTCTGGTCCACCAACATCTATTGATGGCTCACACAGCCTTTCGCTTTGATCTTTCGCAGAAGGATCCTATCATCCATTTTGCAAAGCAAGTAGGCTCGATTGAGCGACTTCAAATGTTGATGGTGCTTTCCTGTGCTGATCTGGACGCGGTCGGTCCTGGTGCGCTGAACGATTGGAAGCTTAGACTAATTTTGCAGCTATATGATGCAACAGAATCTCAATTCCGCAGCGACAGCCCCGATCAGCGTTTCCTCAATATCGTGGCGACCCAGCGGACAGCTGTCATGGCCCATCGAACGGCCGAAGAGCGGGAAAACAGTTGGTGTACCGAACAAATTGAAGCCATTCCTTCAGGCTACTTATTGTCGATCAAGCCAAAGGATCTGATGGATGAGCTTCGGAGAATCAGGCAATTGACGGCCGAAAAACCCGTTCAAGCTTGGGGAAACTTCTTGGCAAATCAAGATGCCACCGAATACGTGACTGTTGTTAGGCAAGAACAATCTACAGGCTTGTTTCACAAGATTGCTGGTGCTTTGTCCAGCCAAGGGCTAAGTATTTTGTCCGCCGAGATCCACACTCAACCTGGTAGAATCGCTTGGGATCGTTTTGTGGTTCAAGATGCAGACTACGAGGGCATTCCTCCACCTCATCGGATCGAACAAGTTTGTAAGCACTTGGTTCAATCCGTGGATCCCAAGAACGCGAAGCCACCTGTTTTTCGACGCATTTGGAAATCCCAGTCTTCATTTGACGCTGCGAACGCTAGAACACAACCGACCCAAATTCGATTCGACAATAGTACTTCTGAAAGCAACACCATCATTTCGGTCTTTGCGTATGACCGAATCGGTTTGCTTTACGACATTTCAAAAATCCTTTTCGATCTTAACCTGGATTTGCAAGTCGCCAAAGTCAGCACTCACTTGGACCAAGTCGTGG
>JANLUJ010000882.1:0-8241 GCA_031363425.1 Pirellula sp. | reverse complement strand
AACAAAGAAAAACCACTGGCCAAGTGAAAAACTTGCCTACAATGGCATGAGTGAACTTAATAAATCGTCGGTTCTTGCTTTCGGCCAACAAACATGTCCATTTCGTTACCCATCATTGACCCGGCTGCGGATCCGCTAACGGCGGACAATAGCACCTGCGGCACCAGCACAGGAAAAAACGGGAGCGTTGTCAGCAGGTATTTAGACAACCTCGGTGAAAGGCAGCCCCACGGACCGCTGGCCCGCGCGCCTCTGCCGATGTCCATGGCGGAGGCCAAGTCTCGAGGTTGGGACGAATTGGATGTGGTTTTTATTACTGGTGATGCATACATCGATCACCCAAGTTTTGCCATGTCCATCCTTGGGCGAGTGCTGGAAGCGGCTGGCTACCGAGTTGGAATCGTCAGCCAGCCGAACTGGCAATCCTGCGAACCCTGGAAGCGATTTGGACGGCCGCGACTGTTTTTTGGTATTAGCGCGGGCAATATGGACAGCATGATCAACCACTACACTGCCAACAAAAAGGTTCGCAACGACGATGCTTATTCGCCCGGGGGGAGGATTGGGCTTCGACCCGATCGCGCAACGCTGGCGTACTGTCAAAGAGCTCGCGAGGCCTTCAAGGGGGTACCCGTCATTGCAGGTGGAGTGGAGGCATCGCTTCGGCGTTTGGCTCACTATGACTTTTGGAGCGACAAAGTTCGACGCAGCATCTTGCTTGATAGCAAAGCAGACCTAGTTGCGTTCGGTATGGGGGAGAATTCGATCGTCGAGATGTGCCGCCGACTCGAAGCTGGAGAAACCGTCAAGGACTTGCGTAATATGCGCGGTGTTGCCTATGCCCTAGGCGCTTCCGAACAACCTCCGACCGATGCCATTGAACTGCCAACTTTCGAAGAGGTCGTTGCCGACAAAATCGCGTTCTCCAAAGCGACGCGGATCATCCACAACGAGACGAATCCGCTCAACGCAAAGAGGTTGATGCAGCGTCATGGCACGCAAACGATTGTTTGCAATGTTCCACAGTTGCCACTTAGCGAAGAGGCGATGGATCGAATCTATGGGTTGCCTTACACGCGCCGGGCCCACCCAAGTTACACCGAGCAGATTCCTTCCTTCAACATGATCAAGAATTCGGTCACCATCATGCGAGGTTGTTTTGGCGGCTGTACGTTCTGTTCCATTACCGCCCACCAGGGGCGCATCATTCAATCGCGATCCAAAGAGTCCGTGTTGAACGAGATCAAGACGATGACGGCGGACAAGGACTTCAAAGGGATCGTTAGCGACATTGGCGGACCTACAGCCAACATGTACCACATGCGATGCACCAAGCCGGATGTCGAAGCGAAATGTCGCCGTCAATCCTGTGTGCATCCAAAGATTTGCAAACTGCTCGGCGTAGACCATACGCCTGTCATTGAGTTGATGCGCGAGTCGCGCGAAATTCCAGGCATCAAAAAAGTCTTGGTGGCTAGTGGTGTTCGCATGGACTTAGCTCGACAATCTCCCGAGTACATTCGCGAGCTGACCGAGCATCACGTGGGCGGCCATCTCAAGGTGGCGCCGGAACACGTCGACGCGGATGTTCTTTTCAAAATGCGCAAACCTGCGAACGACGACTTCGAGTTCTTCACCGAACAATTCAAGCAAGCCTCAGAGGAAGCGGGCAAGAAGCAGTATTTGGTTCCGTATTTTATTGCATCGCACCCCGGTAGCTCCATCGAGTCGATGATCGAACTAGCGGTGTTCCTAAAGCGAAACGGCTACAAACCCGATCAAGTGCAGGACTTTATTCCAGCTCCACTCGATATTGCGACCAGCATGTACTACACCGGGTTGGATCCATTTACTTTAAAGCCGGTCTTCATTGCCAAAGCACTGCGAGATCGTAAGTCGCAAAGGGCGTTGATGCAGTTTTTCAAGCCGGAAAACTATTTCGAAGTTCGCGATGCACTGAAATCGGTCAATCGCAACGATCTAATTGGCGAAGGCTGCGATTGCTTGATTCCCTCAAGGCCACCTAAGGAAGCCATGGAACGTCGTCGCGAAGACGCCAACAAACGGTTTCGCGGAGAGTATGTTCATACGATTCCGAATCCGACTTCACAGCCATCTGTCCCAGATCAACAAGCGGAAAGGAAATCGGATGTAGACGCGGACAATCGCATCGAAAGCCAGGGCCGAAAGAACCCTAAAAAGCAACAACGAAGTGTAACCAAGGATGGAAGCAAGAAGCCGAACCCAGGCTACCGTCCTGGGCGCCGCGTATAACCCGTCAAAATGCTAGACCAAAGATTTGGCATCGAGGATTTGTGTTGGTGTGTTAAGATCCTAAGTCAGTATCGTCGGTAGTTCGTTTCGCTCAATGTCAGACTATTTCCTGAGAAATGTTACGTACAAAACTATTCAAGGAGTTCTTTGAGAGCGAGAAGTCTGGAGGACTCGTTCTTGTTTTTGTGACCACCGTTTCGTTACTCCTTGCGAACTCTATCGTTGGACAGCCGTTGATCCACTTTTTGCATCAAAAGGTTTTTGGATTGTCTGTCGAGCATTGGGTCAACGATGGCCTTATGTTTATCTTCTTCCTGATGATCGGACTGGAATTGGAGCGAGAGATATACGAGGGAGAACTTTCGTCGTGGCGAAATGCCGCGCTCCCTGTATTTGCTGCAGTCGGCGGAATGATAGTTCCCGCAGCGATCCACTTTGCTTTCAATGCGGGTACTCTCACTCAGCGGGGTGCTGGCATACCTATGGCAACGGACATCGCATTTTCACTCGGTGTGTTGTCGCTATTTGGTGCTAAAGTGCCTTACGCTCTCAAAGTGTTTTTAACAGCCTTAGCGATTGCGGACGATCTTGGAGCAATTGTTGTTATCGCGGTCTTTTATACAAAAGGCCTTTCGGCCAGCTATCTCGGTCTATCGCTCGCGGTTTTCGGGATGTTGTTGGTGCTCAATCGATTGAGAGTCAAAGTCCTGTGGCCCTACTTGATCGGCGGCGCCGGCATGTGGTGGTTTCTTCTGCATTCGGGGGTGCACGCTACGATTGGTGGCGTACTCCTCGCATTTGCTGTTCCGTTTACCAAGGAAACTCATGCTTGCGTTTCACACCGGCTTCAACATCGACTCCACTTGCCCGTGGCACTTGGGATTCTGCCGATTTTTGCTTTCGTAAACACATGCATTCCAATTGGGGATAATTGGTATCGCGATTTGATGCACAGCAACACGATTGGAATATTGTTGGGATTGGTCGTTGGCAAGCCGCTTGGAATTCTTGCTTTCTGCGGATTAGCGATCGCCCTCAAGATAGGACGATTAGCGGACGAAATGAGTTGGAGACATTTGGTGGGTGCAGGGCTATTGGCAGGCATTGGCTTTACGATGTCCATTTTCGTCTCGCTTCTGGCATTCGAGGATCAAGTTCTCATTAATATTTCCCTGGTTGCAGTTTTGTTCGCGTCTATGGGGTCCGCTGTGCTCGGGGCGATTTGGTTTAGGTACTTCATTCCGGAGGCCACAATTTGCGGTGTAGACCAACAAGATCTTTAGCATGAACAAGCTCAGTCTTGTACGTAGATCTGTTCCGCTCATTTTGTGGTGCCAGAGCTTCGCTTAATGCTTTACAATGGAGGGACAAATCCGTGGGATAGGCTTCCAGCCTGCCGTTGCGATGACAGGCTGGAAGCCTATCCCACGTCTATTTTCCAGGAAGCATGCGCAGATGGGCGAGTTGGACATAAATGCGATATTGGGCCCTAAGGGCAGCATTGCGAGGCGCATCAAAAACTATGAACATCGCAATGAACAGATGGCAATGGCCGAAGCGGTCGGCGAAGCACTTCGCAACCGAAATCATCTGATTGTCGAAGCGGGGACTGGCGTCGGCAAGAGCTTTGGATATCTAGTCCCGGCGATTCTGCACGCGACTTCAGCCGAGAATGCGATGGCCATCCAGTCCAAATCGACGGACCCTGGAAAGGATAATCGAAAGTCTAACGATGAAGGAGATGGCGAGGAAGATTCCGTCAAGCGAATCATCGTCAGTACCCATACAATCAGCCTTCAAGAGCAGCTCATTTCAAAAGATCTGCCACTGCTCAAAGCCGTTATTCCCCGCGAGTTCACTAGCGTTTTGGTCAAGGGCCGCGGGAACTACATGTCAAAACGTCGGCTGGAATTGGCGGACACCAGGTCCGTTAGTCTTTGGAGCAATGAACAGGATCACGAGCATCTTCGTTCTATCAAGGATTGGGCGCGTTCGACCAACGATGGTTCGCTCAGCAGTATGGCGTTTCGACCACCAGGAAACGTCTGGGACGAAGTAGCCAGCGATTCCGGGAACTGCATGGGACGAAAATGCAAACACCATGAGTCCTGTTTCTATTATGCTGCTAGGCGTCGAGTTCAAAACTCGCAAATCCTCGTGGTCAATCACGCACTGTTTTTTAGCGACTTGGCCCTGAGAGCGCAGGGTGGCGGCATTCTACCCAAGTACGATTCCGTCATTTTCGACGAATGCCACACCATCGAATCGGTCGCCGGCGATCACTTGGGACTGCAAATCAGCAACTCCCAAATCGATTATACGCTTCGCAAGCTCTACAACCCTAGAACGGAAAAGGGAATTTTAGTAGCACTAGGGCTCAAGCAGTTGACGCAGGATACATACCGTTGCATGGAATCGCTGGACGATCTTACGGCCGACCTAGCCGGTTGGCAACTTGGCCAAGAGAAAACCAACGGCCGTGTACGAGCCCCTTTGTCGATCGAGTCTGTTCTGGCAGAACGATTGCAGACGCTATCCGAACAACTTGAAAGATACGGTCAAGATCTTAAAGATGCAAACAGCCGTCTTGAAATGATGTCGGCTAGCCAACGACTTAGTTCACTCGCCGCCAGCATCGACCAATGGCTTCAGCAAAAGGTTGAGGACTCCGTCTACTGGCTTGAGCAGCAGACCAAGAGTGTCCAGTCAAGAAACACGGTTCGGATCACAATGCGAAGCAGTCCTCTCGATATTGGAAACCATTTGCGTGAGCATCTCTTTCGGAAAGTAAAGAGTGTGATCATGACAAGCGCAACCGTTGCTACAGGGCAGAGCAAAGGCAAAGGTTTTACTTTTTTCCAAGGGCGCATTGGCGCGACAGGCTCGAAAACGCTGCAAGTTGGAAGTCCTTTTGACTATCCGAAACTTGCCGAAGTGCATTTGATCACCGATATTGCCGATCCATCGCTGGAGAAGATCAAGTACGAGCAGGCAATTGTTCCGGTGTTGAAACACTTTGTTGGCCAAAGCGATGGCCACGCCTTTGTTTTGTTTACCAGTTACGAAATGCTAAGGAAGACTTGCGCTGCATTGACACCTTGGATGAACGAACACGGTTTGACTATATACTCGCAGGCAGACGGCGTCCCTCGCAACCAGTTGCTTCAAGAGTTCAAGAAGAATCCTCGAGGAGTCCTGTTTGGAGCTGAAAGTTTTTGGCAAGGAGTCGATGTTCCTGGCGATGCACTTCGACTGGTTGTCATAAGCAAACTGCCGTTCAGCGTGCCTGACCATCCGTTGTTGGAAGCAAGGTTAGAAGCGATTCGAAAGGCTGGCGGTAATCCCTTTCAAGACTATCAATTGCCTGAGGCGGTGATCAAATTCAAGCAAGGCTTTGGCCGGCTCATACGAACCGCTACGGACTCAGGAATCGTCGTGGTAACGGACCCTCGCATGACGACGAAAGCTTATGGCCAGACTTTTTTGGATGCACTACCGGCCTGCCCTGTACTGCGCGTTCGCGCATCCCAACTAATGCATCGATAGCACGACGCGCAAGCTAGTGATTGCAGCTTTTTCTGACTACTGGCTACGCAATGACTAGGCAGAGCCCCGCGAGCAGTGCGTTCCCAGGCAGAGCTTGGGAACGAGCCCTAAGCGTGCGAGCAGTTGACATTTCGAGCTGCAGTCAATAGCGTCTGCTTCCAGTCATTAACCCTTTTTGACTTTGTGCCTAAATATGAATCTAAACCAACTGCTGGACGCGAGTGAACACGAAGCGTTTGAAAGAGCCATTCATCGATTTAGCAATCGCTGTATTCGACTGCATATCCGTCGCTTGGCTACAGAGCTACCGTTTGGCGTTACCGACGTCCCTTGGTACACGTGGGGACGTTTCTTAGCTGATTCCACGCTTCGGCCCGCATCGTTTTTGAACTATGCAACAGGAGACTACTACATTCAAGATGCGGCCTCGTTGTTACCGCTTGCATTGCTGGACCCGCAGGCCGATGAGAGGATTTGCGATTTGTGTGCATCGCCGGGAGGCAAGGCATCGGCAATCGCAGAGAGATTGGGCTCCAACGGATTTTTGCTGGCGAATGAGAGCATTCGATCCCGATTGGATGTTCTACGTTATTCTCTAGCCAAGACAGGCAATCCTTGTTTTGCTGTTTCGTCATACGACCCAGATGAATTGGCAGGCCAAATGCCAAAGTTCTTTGACGCGGTGTTGGTCGATGCGCCATGTAGCGGTCAGACGCTGGTTGCTAAAAGCAAGCGCGATGACAATGCGTTTTCTGAAAATCAGATTGAGCATTGTGCTCTGCGTCAACAACGCATCCTTCAATCCGCCATCCGAATGCTTAGACTGGGCGGTCGATTGATTTATTCGACATGCACCTTTGCAATCGAAGAAAACGAATTGCAAATGAAGTGGTTGCAGGAGCAATATCCCAATGCGTTTGAGCCGATCGAAACAAAGGGACTTGAGTCATGGCGATCGCCAATTCAAGCTGGTTGCTATCGACTTTGGCCGCATCGGGATCGCTGCGCCGGGGGATTTGCTGCCGGACTTCGTCTGGTAAAGGAGATCGAGTTTGAGCCGAATGCGATAGGCGGTCGAGTTGGTAAAAAACGCGAGCCGTCGTCAGGCCGATCCAAACAAAGAACCGAACTAGACAAAGAAAAGAGTGTTCAAGAGGTGCTTGTGGGGTTAGGAGATTTCAGACAAGTAACGACAGAATGGAGAAACGGTTACGCGCAGTGCAGGGCATCCGGCGTCTTGAGAGCGATGCAGGACCATCCACATGTAAGCATGGAGCCGATGGCTGTTTTAGTCGAATCGGGCAATCACTTTGTCCCAACACAAGGTCTCGCACTGTTGAACGACGCTTTGTTTACGCCGCGTCATGTTTTCGCCGTAGATACGGATCAAGCGAAGCAATTTGCAGGTGGAGCGTCGATTGCCGTTTCGCCACTAAACGAGCCTTCGACATTGACTGGCGTTGGGTCGCGAGGAGTCAGTGGTTGGGCGGTTGCAACCTGGAACCGTCGACCGCTTGGCTGGTGTAAGGCTCTAAGCAATCGGCTAAACAACCATATTCCGCCCTGGGCGCGACTGAAACTAGGTTAAAACAGCTAAGGTAATCGTGGTAGAGTTGGCGAAGCAACTGACGGGCTCGCAGGCCTTAATGCGAGCCGCAGGGTGAAAACTACCTGCCAAGGATTCCGTGGGGGAGCGAGGCTCCTGCCGAGCTTGGCTTTGGCTCGGCAGGAGCCTCTCCCCACCGGTATAATCAATACTGCCACTCGCCTAACAGGGCGACGACGGCCAGAATGGATTAGAATGCGATGACGACTTGGAAGAATCATGAATGAGTACTTCGTGTCGCATAGAACATGCAAAATTCCGGAAATGCTTCTAATGTTCAACGCAAAACTCCTGTTGGCACGACAACAACTTAAAAACTGCCAGTTGTGTGAACACCGTTGCGGGGTAGACCGAACGCTGGGAGTCCAGGGACGGTGCCATGCTTTGAGCGAAGTTCGCGTGTTTCGGCATCGCGTTGAGCATGGTGAAGAACCGGAATTGGTTCCCTCGCACCTGTTCTATACATCGGGCTGTGACTTGAGATGCAAATTCTGTATCGCTGAAGAGAACGCATTTAACCCGCGGCAAGGCACGCTGTTGACGACTGATTTTTTGACCAACGCAATTGCTTGGGGGCGATCCAAGGGTAGTCGCAATTTACAATGGGTGGGGGGTGAGCCGACAATTCATATTCCAGGCATCCTTGAGGTAATGTCAACCGTTCCGGATCTTCCGGACATCGTTTGGAAGTCTGACTTCTATGGGACGACGAGCGCTTTCGAACTATTGGATGGTGTAGTCAAGACGTTTGTGGCTGATTTGAAATTCGGGAATGACGACTGTGCGAAGCGGATTGCCGGCGTACCTAACTACAT
>JANLUJ010000858.1:0-16132 GCA_031363425.1 Pirellula sp. | reverse complement strand
CAAATGACTGGCTTCGAGTTGACTGAGGATTTCTTTGGCTCGCTCGTTCACATCTCGAGGCACACCAGCCAAACGAGCCACGTGGATCCCGTAACTCTTGTCTGCGCCCCCTTGAACGATGCGGTGCAGGAAGACCACATTGTCATCCCATTCTTTGACCGCAACATTCCAGTTGCGAACACCCGGCAACGATTTTTGCAAATCGATCAGTTCATGATAGTGCGTGGCAAACATGGTTCTGGATCGATTGTTATTATGGAGATGCTCAACGATCGCCCAGGCAAGTGACAATCCGTCGTAGGTGCTGGTGCCTCGACCGATCTCATCGAGAATGACGAGCGAGCGTTCGGTAGCGGTGTTGAGAATCCGAGCCGTCTCCACCATTTCGACCATAAACGTACTCTGGCCACGTGCCAATTCGTCACTGGCTCCGACTCTGGCGAACAAACGATCCGCGACTCCGATCGTAGCTTTTCTCGCAGGTACGAAGCTACCTATTTGGGCTAGCACAAGTAGCAATGCAGATTGCCGAATGTACGTGCTTTTTCCAGCCATATTTGGGCCGGTGATCAAGAGCACACTGCCATGTTCCGCACCGATCATCGCATCATTCGGCACAAATTTTCCTTTGGCAAGTGTTGCATCCAATACCGGATGTCGACCCTCATATATTTCTAAGATTGGCTCGTCAGTCATGGTTGGGCGAACATACTGTTGTTTGACCGCAAGTTCGGCTAGCGAACCCAGCACGTCTAGCTCGGCAAGAACATTCGCATTGGTCTGCAAGGCTTGGGTATTGGCGTGAATGGCCTCTCGCAACTCCATGAATAGTTCGTACTCGAGCGACTTCGCTTGATCGTCTGCAGATAGAACTTTCTCTTCATATTCCTTGAGTTCCGGCGTGATGTAGCGTTCCGCGTTTTTAAGAGTTTGCTTGCGAATGTAGTTGATGGGAACCCGGTCTCGATGCGTATTGGTAATCTCTAAGTAGTAACCGAAGACGGAGGTGAAGCCAACTTTTAAACTGGTGATACCGGTCGACGTGATTTGATCGGCTTGATAGCGTGCAATCCATTCTTTTCCTCCGGCCGCCAATTGCCTTAAGTCATCTAGGCGTTGATCGTAGCCGGGACGAATGAAGCCTCCATCGCGTGCCAATAACGGACAATCATCTTGCAACGCTACATCTAACTGCTCACGCAATGTTGGGCACAGATCGATGCGTTTCTGCAGTTGGCTCAAGCGGGCTGACGAACGCTCTTCGAGAAGGGCTTTGATCTTGGGTATTTGCACCAATGACCGACCGACTTGTTTGAGATCGCGCGGGCTCGAACGACCAGTTGCGACTCTAGCCAGCAAGCGTTCCAAGTCGTAAACCTCATCGAGCATCTCACGGACGGATGCTCGCATGCGCGTGTCGCGAACGAGCTCATCGACAGCGTCCAGACGCAATTCGATTTGCTCTTTGGAGACGAGCGGCGATGAAAGCCAGTGCGAAAGCCGACGTGCCCCCATCGAGGTGACCGTACGGTCTAAGACTTCGAGCAAAGATCCATCGCGAGAGGCGGTTCGGATGGTTTGCGTTAGCTCTAAAGAACGACGCGTTGCCGAGTCGATCTCCAAAGAGCGGATTAAGCGTGCGGGTTGCAGTTGTTGGATATGATCGAGCGCGGTCTTCTGTGTTTCACGAAGGTAGGCCATGGCGGCGCCTGCCGCGCTGATTGCTAAGCAGTCGTGAGCAAATGTACTAGCGGCATCGTTGAGATCGCTTTGGGTGTCCCAGCCCATGCCGGAAAGATCGAGCACTCCAAAGTGTTCGTGCAAGACACGCTGAGCTTCCTCGATGCCGAATTGCCAGGATGGACGGCGAGTGATGGGCCAGCGTTCGAGTTCGCTTTTGGAAAGCGTCGAGTCATCCTCACGAACCATGACTTCGGCGGGTTCGAGTCTAGCAATTTGGTCCATGACGGTATTAGCGGGATAAGCACCAGCTTCGAAACGCCCGGTGGACAGCTCAACCCAGGCGATTCCTAGCCACGCGTGGCGTTCCTGCCCTGCTTTGCCGGGGGCGGGATGATAGATAGCTAGAAGCAGGTTTCCTGTCCGCGGGTCTAGCAAGGCGTCGTCGGTCAAAGTACCGGCGGTAACGATTCGCTGGACCTCTCGGCGAACGAGTCCCTTGGCGGTGGCAGGGTCCTCAACTTGTTCGCAGACCGCGACGCGAAATCCTTGGCGAACGAGTTTTGCCAAGTAACCTTCGAGCTGATGGTAAGGGAAACCCGCCATTGGGATGGGGTTTTCGCCTTTGTCCCGGCTGGTTAGGGTGAGGCCCAGAACCCGAGCCACGGTTTTGGCGTCTTCGTGAAACAACTCGTAGAAATCGCCCATTCTGAACAGCAAGATGGCGTCTCCGCTGGCCTCCTTGGCTTCTTCGTACTGCTTCATCATGGGTGAAAGATTCATAGCGTGATGGTACCCAGCCGAGTGATTTGAACCAAGTGCCCAATAATTTGTCCGAAAATGGAAACAAAAACGTTCGCCGTGTGTTTTCACTACTAAACCCCGATCCATCTGGCTAAAATCGAGGATTGGTCAGCCAAACGCGAAAGTCTAGAAACTCATGAAACACTCAATCCCCACCCTCGGCGTTCTCCTTGCGCTCGCGCTGATTTCGTTTCCCGTCATGGCACAACCCCCGGGCGGTGGCTTTGGAGGAGGCGGCTTCGGTGGCGGTGGCCCGCCCGGTGGAATGTCATTCGGAGGGAGAGGTGATCGCGGTGGTGACCGAGGGGGTGGCGGTGGTGATCGCGGCGGTGGTGATCGCGGCGGTGGAGGCGGATTCGGTGGCGACCGGGGTGGGTTCGGGGGAGGCGGTGGCTTTGATCCATCTTCTTTTTTGACTCGCATGGACACCAACGGCAACGGAATGCTTGACCCAGAGGAAGCGCAGGGGCCAGCTAGGTTCATGCTGGATCGCATGGCTCGAAGCAATCCAAAAATCGACATAACCAAACCTATACCAATGTCGGTCTTGACCGAGTCTTTTCAGCAAATGCGTAGTGGAGTACCTGGTTCAGACGGGCGATTTGGAAGCTCGGAAGAAGAACCGATTTTGGAAAAGAATTCACTGGTCCCTGGCTTCGCAACCGTCAAAGTCGAAAAGCTACCGGTTCCTGGATTCGGAGCGAGTGGCGAGAAGTTCACCGTGCAAGTCGATGAGAGTGACCTGAAGAACGCTGACGATAAAATGAGACAATACGATAGGAACAATGACCAACATCTGGATGAAAATGAGTTGAAGGAAGGACGTTGGTCTGATTCCCCGATGCAATACGACAAGAATCGAGATGGAAAAATTTCACGGCAAGAACTTGCTACTCGCTATGCACGGCGACGACTTGCAAGTGGAGTTGCGCCCGACAGTTCGAAAAAGATGGATGACATGAACAATAAACGAAATCGCGATAATCGCGAAATCGTCGATGACAAGAAGGACAAATCGAATCCTTATGAAAAAAGAGCGAGTTACCGAATGACGGATGCGGATGGAAAAATGCCACCGCCAGCAGGTTTGCCGGAATGGTTTACTCGCAACGACGTCAATTCCGACAACCAGGTTTCGATGGCAGAATTAAACAAAAAATGGACACAAGACAGCATTCAGGACTTTTTAAGATTTGATACCAACGAAGACGGTTTTATTACAGCCAAGGAATGCTTGGCCGGCGTAAAGAAAGGGCACATATTCGGTGCAGGAGGCAGTGCTCCTGCGACAACGAGCACGGCCGCAGCTACGGGTAACTCAACCGTTCCGGCAACGAAGACAAGCACCGCCCCTGTGGCCGACAGCAAAGCGGCGGAAATGCGAGCGTGGTTGGCTGACAAGATGAAGAAAGATGACAAAGATGGAAATGGGTTTCTTTCCCCTGAGGAAGTCAAGGATGCGGCTAAGTTTACTGAGTCGGATACTAATAAAGACGGTCGCATCGATCTTGATGAATACGTTGCTGCACGCGGCAGGAAAAGATAATTCAATCGTACAACGCTTAATAAGTTATTTGCTTAAGGTGAGCGGCAGAGTCGCACCCGAATGGCGTTGAGGTAGTGAGTAGTGGAATCTCGTTAGAGTTCCTGAAGTGCCTTATACTCCAGGAAGTTTAACAACTTCCACTACGGGGAAAGGCTTAATTCAACGCCATTCGCGTCGCACCCTGCAGGTGCGACCTACTCGGCCAACCAACAGTGTCCAAGCACGGCCGCCGTTGCGGCGGCTGTTTCGACGCGTTGGATGCGGTCACCAAGCGATAAGATGCTCGCACCTTGGCCGACAGCGGCAACAACTTCTTCATCGGTAAAGCCGCCTTCAGGACCAATCAGGAATAGCAATTTCTGATTGCTTTGCGCGATCGCATTTGCCTGATGAATGGTATATGTCTGCTGCCCATCGATCGTTGGATGCAAAATCCAAATGGCAGAAAGCTCGCTGTCCGAAGCAAATGATTTGGTGTATTCCTTGATATTGCTCACGCTGGATGTGGGATGAATACCCATCAATCGATTACGACCGCATTGTTTGCATGCCTCCACAACATAGCGTTCGAGCCGATCGCTATTGGCTTCATTCACAATGGCCACGGATCGTGTTGTAACTAACGGGCTCAATGAGTCGGCGCCTAGCTCCACTAGTTTCTCGATCGTATTGCGTTGACGATCACCCTTTGGCATGGCGATCGCGAAATGCAAACGGTTCGAATGGTCGCGTGGAGCGAACGCATAGGAATCAATCTTCGCGAAAACGCTTCGCTTGTCGATTGCTTGTATGGTGGCATGTGCCTCGTTCCCTAAACCGTCGAACAGCACGATGGCATCGTCGTTCGAGCACCGAAGCACTCGACTAGCGTGGTGGGCTTCGCTTGTTGGCAATTCGACTGTGCCCTGGCGCGGCAGAATTGGAATTAGGAATCGATGGAGGGTCATTCGGAATGGATTCTTGAAAGCAAAGATCGCTTAAAAACTGTTTAACCCGCATAGCGGCGGGCGGGCTGAGTCTCAATTCTATCAGGTAGAGATGGTATCTGAGCTAGAGACGTTATGCCGTCGCCTACAACTCGGGGTCAAATGATTCGACCTGTACGATTCAAATAAGTTTGGAGCTTACTGGGCCTGAGGCGCTAGCCGATTTCCTGCGGCTTAACTCGGCTAGCGCCTCAGGCTCAAGGGATTGCATAGGTAAATTCGAATTCAATCGTACAGGTCGAAACGATTTGCTTCGAACTTGCGAGTCTGAGTTACCCGATATACACTCTTGCGAAATGATACCGCAAACCAACAAGCCAAATTACCTAGGTGTGTTTATCACCTTTGCCCGGAACAGTCTTGTTCGGGATATGACTTTTCGCAGCAACTTTTTACTCGACTGCGTTTCTAGTGTCTCGTGGTTATTGATGAATCTTGGTTTTTACTTGATCGTTTTTCAACATGTGAAGTCGATTGGTGTTGGAACTGGATGGGGTAAGAATGAATTCTATGTGTTCCTCGCAACGACTTGGTTGATCAATTCGATTGTGCAAACGTTTTTGATGCCCAATGCGCAGGAGTTTAGCGAACTAATTCGAACTGGTGGACTGGACTTTGCGTTGCTCAAGCCAATCGACACGCAATTCCTAATCTCATTCCGCAAAGTGGAATGGTCCTCCCTGAGCAACTTCTTTCTTGGCCTGATCATTTTGGTTTATGCGATGGTCCAACTGAGTTACCGTACGGATCCCGCTTGGACGATCGGTCCTGGAATTTTGCTACTTTACATTGTGTTTGTCATTTGCGGAGTGGTGCTGCTTTACAGTTTGATGATCTGTTTGGCCGCGACCAGTATTTGGCTTGGGAGAAATCAAAGCCTGTATGACTTTTGGTTCTACATTACCAACTTCTCACGCTATCCGATGGAGATTTATCAAGCAGGCTGGGGGCTACCACTGTGGTATGCCTTTACTTTTGTTGTTCCAATCTTAGTAGTCGTAAACGTCCCTTCGCGATTGTTGGCACAGCCCCTTGTGCCGCAACACGCATGGGAATGGGGATTGGCTGCATTTGCATTTGTTGCCACGATTGCGTCGGTGTTTGTAAGCAGATGGGTTTTTCAAAGAGCCTTAAAGAGCTACACAAGCGCCAGCAGCTAGCCATGCCACGTAGACTTCTGCTGAGGGCACGTTATCTTAGAATCGTTAACTTGATCACAGCGCGCACACCCTCGACTGCCAATCCAAAATGCCCAAAATCTATGTAAGCGATATTCAACCGCAAATGCAGATCGACACAGCTTTTCGCATCGCGGATCGACAACTGCGAGCGAATAGGCAGGGAAATCTATATCTTTTGATGCAATTGCAGGATCGGACCGGTGTTATTTCTGGGATGCGATGGAATGCGGACGAAAAGTTAGCGGAGCGGTTCGTCAAAGGCTCTTATGTCCAAATCCAAGGGGCATCGCAACTGCACAATGGTATTTTGCAGCTAATTGTTAACCAAATCGCATTGGTGGATGAAAAGACGCTCGACCCTGTCGACTTCGATTCGGGCACTCGCGTGGATGTCGAACAGCTATGGTCCAAGTTAGGTGAATTGATCGAAACGATATCGGACGAAACGGTTCGAAAAATCGCCGATTGCTTTTATCAAGACCCAGCGATTGCCAGATCCTTTTGTTTGGCACCGGCCGGAATCAAGACGCACCACGCTTACCCTGGCGGCTTGTTAGAGCACGTAGTATCCCTCATGAAATTAGCGGACAAGGTCTCATCGCACTACGACGTTCTGGATCGAGATCTGCTGATGGTGGGTGCCATGTTGCATGACATTGGCAAGTTGGAAGAGTTGTTATTTGAGGGAGAATTAAGTTACAGCGATGCGGGGCAATTGCTTGGTCATCTGGTTCAAGGGGTGCAGATGCTCGATACGAAGGTCCGCGAAGTATCGGAATCAGGCTTTGCAGTCGATCGAGCGGTTGTTTTGCGACTGCAGCATATCATCGTTAGCCATCACGGATACCTTGAGCACGGTAGCCCGAAGGTCCCAATGACCGTGGAAGCGTTGGCATTCCACTATTTGGATGAAATGGACGCCAAACTGAACGCTGCCTTGGCTTTGGTCGAGAGTGATCGGACTCGCGACGCCTGGACGAACTACAATCCGACGCTAGGTCGAAAGATCCTAAAGCCGTAAACACGTAGGTCAGAGTGTCCTCAGGCTGACTTTGCGATGATTGATTTTGCAATCAAGTCCGGCTGAGGACAGCCGGACCTACGTGAGGGCCGAGTGTAGAACGGCACTCCGTGCCGTTTTTCTTTGCACGGGTGCACTAGGTTGGGTTTGCGCCAAGCATTTCAAGTCCGGCTCGGGCGGGTTCCCAGTCTGGGTAAATTCTTGCGGCCTCGCAATAGCATTCGCGAGCTGCTAAATCCCGGCCCAAATGCCATAGACATTGCCCGAGAGCCACACATGCTTGGTAGCAATATGGATCCAGCGCCAAAGTCCGTTTACAATCCTCGGCTGCTTGTTCGATGTCTCCATCGCTAAATCGGACCCACGCTCGAAGCATGTAGACGTCGGATCGCGAATCGGCTTCTTCCACTAAGTGGCTTGCTAATTCGATAGCAGATTTGAACAGTCCATCGGCAAGCAATTGTTCGACTTTTTTTACTGTCAGACGATGCCAAGGGCTTTGGCTTCGTTGAGCTATTGCTCTTCGGGCCTCGTCCGCGCAGGTTCGCACCATTCGGGCGGAATCGCGGAGCAACATGCCCAATGGACACGCATGCGACTCGTCTCCAAGATGACTAAGCGCCCAAGCCGCTGCTTGTCGGACACCGACCTGCTGCGAGGCAAGCATTCGCTTGAGCGTGTGCGGTGCGTAGTTCGCGCGAACCAGTGCTATCCACCTCGATGCATCATGGCTCGACGCACCCACTTCGGTTTCGCAATCTGCGAGGTAGTTTTCGAAGTAATGGAGGAGCTTGGCCATGCGAACTCAACTATTGGCTGCGGCAAAGAGGACTAAGGTAATGTATACTTTTTTGGTTGGCTCACGCGAGGTGAAATCGAAATGCTAGGAATGATTTCAATGATGTCACGCAACCCTACTGTAGTTACTCCTGACTCACTTCGCAATCAATTCGATTACCAAGAATTCAAACTTGAGAAAGCAGGCGGATCGCGCTTGACAATGAACCGATCGGTAACTCTCAGTCTCTTCGCAATGCTAGTATTCTCAGTTCAGGCTACTCATGCACATTGTCAGAACTCGATGGCACATCCAAGCATGAATGCAAGTGCCGTTTCCACCCAGCAGACACTGCAGGCTCCATTTGATCAAGCGATTGAGAATGAGCCTCTCGAGAAGTTATTGGACAACATATCGTCAGCTTATGAGATACCGATTTGGTGTGATCGGCGCATTGCCAGAGACACGCTAGTAACTATCGAAAGAAGGGAGGAAACACTAGAGAGCGTCTTGAACCGTGCCGCCGTTCAAGTGGACGCGGTATTGATACCATTGGCAGGTGTCGTCATGTTGGTACCGAAATCAAAAGGGGATGAAATTGAGGCGTCGCATTGGAGGCTAGCCATTTCACCTTCGGCCAACGCCATGAAGCCAATTGGGACTAAGCCTTTTGGCTGGTCCGATGGTTCGATGGTCTCCAAAATCATTCAGGAGTTTTCAACACGATGCTATCCAGAGCAGAACCTTACGATAAAAACGGATCATGACATTTGGCGTGCCTTTGAGTTTCGCAAAACAACAACGCTTGCGGCCCTCGGCACGTGTCTGCTGAGCGGATTTGATCTTTCTTTGACGGAACAAGATGGCAAACTTGCTGTTGCGCCCATCGCAAACGTCAACTGCCAGGTTGAATGGATCTATTCAAGAGACGAAGTCGAAAGGAAAATTGGTGAATCAGCGTGGAAGGCTTGGCGACAGCGATGGCCTGATGCGAAGGTTGCAAAATCGGCAAAACCTGAAGGATGGCGAGTGTCAGCGACGGTAGCTTGTCATCGCGATTTGATTGGTCCAATGTTTCCCAAAAAGAAATGGGAAAGGCCGAGGCCCAGCGAAGTGGGTTTGGATAGGAAGGTGTATTCATTTACATTTGAAGGGGAGCTTGAGCTTCTGATTAAGTCACTTGCTGCTAAGACCGAGCTTGAATTCTTTCCGTTACCCTTGCCTGCAAGTCTCGAATCTGCCAAGGTCAAAATGAAAGGCGACAAGACACCACTCGATGACATTTTGAAGGAGATAACCAAACAGTGCGGTGTGCGATTTAAGCGAGAAGGGAAAAGAGTCGAGATCATTCCCTAAACGTGGCCGACGCTGCAGCGTCGGTCCAGAATTCTTGTCGACTCCCCTCTAGGGGAGCAACGACTTTGGATTGATGCTAGAATAGAATGGACTTCATGGGCTCGCCCCACTTTCCGCCTGACACAGGTCCCGCCTTCAAAAAATGTTTTATCACCGAATTGCGTGGACCGCCGCGCTCTTAACGTTTTATGTATGCAAATTGAGTGCCGCTCGGGCGCAAGACGTCACATTTGAACGCAACATACGCCCAATCTTGAGGCAATATTGTTTCGATTGCCACGGAGCGAACGACAAGAAAGAAGGGAATCTCGATCTTAGGCTCGTTCGCTTTATGAAACACGGCGGCGATTCAGGCGCTGCGATCGAAGAACAGAATGCAAATGACAGCCTTTTGATTCAACGAATTGTTGATCGAGAAATGCCACCTGGGGATTCGCATCTGCCTGCCGAGCCATTGAGCGTTCTTAAAGACTGGATCGATGCGGGTGCCAAAACCGAACGACCCGAGCCTGAACAGATTGGGCCTGGTATTCCGATCACGTCCGAAGATCGCGACTATTGGGCATTTCGGCCAATCGTCCGACCAACGGTTCCTGTGCTCGCTGACGAAGATCGCATCCGCACGCCGGTTGACGCTCTTCTCGCACAAGCGATGCCAACTGGAGTTTCTTTTTCTGCCGATGCAGATCGTGCGACGCTGATTCGTCGCGTCTATTTCGACCTGATCGGCTTGCCCCCTAGCTTGGAAGAGTTCGACCGATGGAATAATCTGTCCGACGCGAATTGGTACGAACAACTCATTGATGCGTTGCTCGACTCCCCTCAATACGGTGAACGTTGGTCGAGGCACTGGCTCGACGTGGCTGGCTACGCAGATTCAGAGGGGCAAACGTCGGAAGACGCTGTCCGCGCATGGGCGTGGAAGTATCGGGATTATGTGATTCGATCCCTCAATGCAAACAAACCAATCAATCGATTTATCGTGGAGCAACTGGCTGGGGACGAGTTAGCAGGAGCGAAACAAGGGGACTGGACGTCTGAGCAAATCGAACTCCTAACCGCCACTGGGTTTCTCGCGATGGCAGCCGATGGCACAGGATCGGGTGACAACAGCCCCGAGGCACGCAACAAAGTGATTGCCGATACGATCAAGATCGTCAGCTCATCGCTACTCGGCGTAAGTGTCGGATGCGCCCAATGCCATGATCATCGCTATGACCCAATTTCACAACTGGACTACTACGCCGTGCGAGCGGTCTTCGAACCCGCTTTCGATTGGCAACAGTGGCGAGTACCAGATGCGCGACGTGTATCGCTCTACACCATCGCCGACCGCGAGCAAGCTACAGCAATTGAACAAGAAGTTCAAAAGATTTTCGAAGAACGAGCAGCGAAACAGAACAAGTTCATGGCAGAAGCTCTCGACAAAGAAATGCTGAAGTACGATGAGCCGCTGAAAACACAACTTCGTATCGCATATGAGAGACCGGAAAAGGAACGATCTGAGGAGCAAGTATCCTTGCTCAAACAATATCCAAGCGTCAATATCACTCCTGGGGTCTTGTACCAGTATCTTCCTAAAGCGGCCGAAGAGCTCAAGACATTCGATGCAAAGATAGTAGAGACCCGCGCACGCAAGCCCAAGGAAGAGTTTGTTCGTGCCATGACGGAGGTCCCCGACCGTATTCCCGATACGATGCTGTTCCACCGTGGTGACCATCTACAACCCAAACAAAAAGTCTTGCCCGCGGACCTGTCTATTGCTGCCCCAGAGGGAGCTTTGCCGATGTTGCCAGAACGGGACACGAGCCTAAGTACAAGCGGGCGAAGGTTAGCTTATGCGCGTTGGCTGATCAGTGGCAAGCACCCATTGGTAGCTCGGGTTTTGGTCAATCGAGTTTGGCTTCATCACTTTGGCCAAGCGATCGTTCCGACACCTTCGGAGTTTGGTAAATTGGGAATGGCTCCAAGCAATCCGAAACTGCTTGACTGGTTGGCCGACGAGTTCATGCGAAGCGGATGGGACTTGAAACAGCTTCATCGAACTATCATGACGTCTACGGCTTGGCGTCAAAGTTCTGTTCGAGAAGAAGCAAAGTCTGCGCTCGATACCGAAAATGCTTTTTATTGGCGCAAGTCGATACAACGACTGGATGCCGAGGTCATACGCGATCGCATGTTGGTCGTTTCGGGGACTCTCGAGCAGAATCTATTTGGTCCGCCGATCGCTATCAAATCAGATGATTCAGGCCAAATCATTGTCGATGGCCAGCAGAAGCGTCGTAGCCTTTACCTTCAAGTACGCCGATCTCAACCAGTGGCAATGTTGCAAAGCTTTGATGCTCCCGTCATGGATGTCAATTGCGAACGAAGGCCCGTATCAACCGTTGCAACTCAGTCGTTGATCTTGATGAATGGCGAATATGCATGGCAGCAAGCTGACTTGCTCGCCGCGCGCGCCATTCGCGAAGCTGTAGCGCTCAAGCCAGAAGAATTGGCAACGCAGCAAGAGCTTTCTGGACCCACAGGGCCTGGCGCCTCCAACGATAGCTTTGCCGAGCTGCCTTCTCAAATGCATTATGCATGGCGACTGACTTATTGCCGATTGCCGACGGACGCGGAGTTCAAGCGTTCGATAGCCCATGCCGTCGAACAATGGAATGCACTGCAAGCGGACCCTCGCGGGATTTCTGCTGGTTCCAACATTGCGAAGCAGGTTTTGGTCAACTATTGTCACGCGTTAATAAACTCGAGCGAATTCGTATACGTCGATTAGGAGCAGATCACCCATGGGACTCTTTAGTCGCCGACAGTTTTTGGCTGAGAATGCAATGGGAATAGGTTCGATTGCATTGACCTGGTTGTTGCAGCAAGAGCAAGGCAAGATGCCCAAGGCAATCGCGTTGGCAAAGCCGCACAATGACTTGCTGCCTCGAAAGACGCAGTTCGAACCCAAAGCGAAGGCCATGATCTCCCTGTTCCAACATGGCGGTCCTTCGCACATGGATCTAACCGATCCCAAGCCTGAACTGACCAAGTACAGCGGCACCGATTACAAAGAGGATATCCACTTTAGTTTCGTGAACGAGGCGAGCAAGAAGCTCTTTGGCAGTCCGTTTAAGTTCGAGGCGCATGGGCAATGTGGAACACAATTATCGGAACTGCTGCCACACACCGCAGAGATCGTCGATGACATTTGCTTGATCCGTAGCATGCACACGGGTGCCAACGGGCACGAGGTTTCGATTCGCTATTTCCATGGTGGTATCCCCGGTGTTTTAGGTCGCCCGACGTTGGGATCTTGGTTGGTTTATGCTTTGGGTACCGAGTCGCAGAACTTGCCAGCGTACATGGTGCTAACAGATCCAGGCGGCTTGCCTGTAGATGGCGTTACGAACTGGTCGAATGGATACATGCCAGCGATGTTTCAAGGAACCGTGCTTCGTCCGAAGGAGCCACGCATACTCAATCTTGAGCCGCCACCACACGTGCGAGGAAAAATTCAAGAACAGAATCTCGCGTTGTTACAGGATTTGAATCAGCGGCATCTTAAGAATCACCCCGGTGAAGCGGAGTTGGAGGCACGGATCGCGAGTTACGAACTGGCGGCTCGCATGCAGACGGCTGCCGCTGAGGCGCTCGACATTGAAAAGGAGTCGGTTGCAACACATCGAATGTACGGACTCGATGTTGCGGAAACAAAAGAGTATGGCACACGATGTCTGATTGCTCGCCGACTGGTGGAACGTGGTGTTCGTTTTGTGCAGTTGTTTCATAGTGGACAACCGTGGGACAACCATAGCGGCATTGTGAAGGGGCTGAGTTCGATATGCAAGAAGACCGACAAACCTGCTGCCGCGTTGGTTAAGGACCTCAAGCAAAGGGGTATGCTCGACTCGACGATTGTGCACTGGGGCGGCGAGATTGGCCGCCTGCCAGTTACGCAAGATCACGGCTCTCCTGAGAAAGCAGGCCGAGACCACAACGGCCAAGGCTTTAGCATTTGGTTGGCAGGTGGTGGATTCCAAGCCGGCATGACCTTTGGAAAGACAGATGAGTTTGGCCATCGAGCCGTTGAAAACATCGTGACCCCGAACGACTTTCAAGCAACTGTGTTGAATCAGTTTGGGCTTAGGCACGAAGAAACGCTGTATATTCATAGCGGGCAAGAGCAAATGATTACCAACATGCGACCTGCGCGCGTCGTGAAAGAAATCATCGCGTGATGGGTAGCCAAAAAGACGAAACGATTCACCTGCCGGGGATGTTGTACAGCTTTAGCACGCCCCCATGGGTACAATATTTATCTGTTGTCTGGCGATTCGCTAGAACCAACCATTTCCTGAATCTTTACTCGAATCCCATCCGTCATGAAGCCGCATAAGCAAGTTCATTTGATGGTCTTCGTCACGTTGTTGGCCGCATGCATACAAAACGATGCAATTGGCGATTCGAAAATCGACTTCAACCGCGATATTCGACCGATCTTGAACGAGAGTTGTTTGCCATGTCATGGTTTGGATGAAAAAGCCCGCAAAGCCGAATTGCGATTGGATGTCCTGGACTCTGCGCTAGCAGATCGCGATGGTATCCGTGCGATTGTTCCAGGAAGCCTTGAAAAGAGCGAAGCATGGGTGCGTATCACTAGCCCAGACAAAGAACAAGTCATGCCGCCTGCGACCTCGCATTTCCGCTTAAGCGATTCTCAAAAGGGGAAGCTGAGAGCTTGGATTGAGCAAGGAGCTCACTACGCTACTCATTGGGCTTTCATTGCGCCGGCGAAAGCGGACTTACCCGCGGGCTCGACAGAAAACCCGATCGACCTGTTCGTACAATCGAGATTGGCGATCGAGGGGATGTCGTTGTCGCGTGAAGCCGATAAATCCATGATGATTCGACGTGTAACGCTGGATTTGACCGGATTGCCGCCAACGGCTGAAGAGGTGATGACTTTCTTGAACGACAAATCCGTTGACGCTTATTCGCGATTAGTCGATCGGCTGTTGCAAAGCTCTCACTTCGGGGAACGACTCGCAATGGAGTGGCTCGACTCAGCTAGATACGCTGACACCAACGGATTCTCGATCGATGGCGGTCGACATCTTTGGCTTTGGCGGGATTGGGTCATCCAAGCCTTCAATGACAATCTGCCCTACGATCGTTTTTTGGTGGACCAGCTTGCCGGCGATCTGCTGCCGAATCGCACGGAATCGCAGCTGATTGCTACGGGCTTTCAACGCAACAATATGGTGACACACGAGGGGGGAACTATCGCCGAGGAGAACCTCACCAATTACAACGCCGATCGTGTGAAGACTCTGGGTGAGTCGATCCTTGGACTGACCCTTGGCTGCGCTCAATGCCACGACCACAAATACGATCCGATCACTCAACGCGAATACTATCAAATGTTTTCGTTCTATAACACGCTAGGTGACAAGGGACACGATGGCGACTCGGGTGTGAATCCAGGGCCACGCATTCAAGCTCGCACGGTTCTACGAACTGGCGAGGAACCGGCTTTAGAAAAGCAAATCGGATTGCTTCAATCAACCATGGCCACGCTCGATAATGAAATACTATCCGCTTGGGAAGCCCGCGAGAAAGCCAAGCTCGCACAACGCGGCAAAGATTTTGCCGTCCATCCAGTTAAGGCGGTCAAGGTCTCGACACCGAACCGTGGTGCAGGATTCGAAGTCGAGGGAGAAAGTCGCGTTCGATTGAAAGACCCCGGAGGAATGGGCGCGTTCGACATTTCGACCGAGCTCCCCAAAATCGATCGGCCCGTCACCGGATTGCGAGTCATCATGCATCCGGTCGCTGAGTTGCCCGGTGGCGGTTGGGGCAAAGGTCTGCCCGACGGCGCAAAGCCAAAGGCTAGAAAACAAACCGATGCACCGGAGACTCAAACGGAGTCCGTGAATGAAAAATCGCCAAAAGGGACATTCATGTTGACCGCCCTAGCGGCAACCGCGGACAAAGTGCCCGGGGACCAGATCAATCTGTTCAAGATGCTTCCAATCAAAAGCGTTACCGCCAACTCCTGGTCGAAAGGACGTGAGCCCAGCGGAGTCTTGAATCCTCTCAACGATAGCGGCTGGTCACCTGATTTGGCAACTGATGGCCCGGTTCACTTAACCGCAACGTTCGCAGAGCCATTGTCGGCCAGTGCAACCCCTTTTCTCACCGTTCAATTGAACTTCGGAAATGGCAAGAACCAAATCCCGGAGCTAATCGAGCTGCAGGTGATCACCGGAACGGATGACGGCACGGATCTGCCAACCGCCATTTTGGAAATCATGGCCATTGCGAAGGCTGATCGTACGGCAGAGCAATGGGAAACTCTTTGGGGACACTGCGCCAAGCAAGCGACAGAGCTAGACGCAAAGCGACTTGAACTAGCAAATCTACAGGATCGATTGGAGGTGCTCACCAAGTCCTTTACAACAATGGTTATGGATGTCGCGGCTAAGCCACGCGAGACGTTCATTCTTCTTCGCGGCGACTACGCTCAGCCCACCGACAAAGTACAACCAGGAACTCTTGCTGTGCTTCCGGCCTTCCCAGCCGATGCAACCCCAGATCGACTTGGCTTGGCTCGGTGGTTGACGTCCAAAGAGCATCCGTTGACAAGTCGCGTGGCCGTGAATCGATTTTGGAAGATGTTGTTCGGCTCGGGAATCGTCAACTCTTTGGCAGACTTTGGTTCGCAGGGCGAACTGCCAAGCCATCCGGAATTGCTAGATTGGCTAGCGGTTGATTTTGTGGATAGCGGTTGGG
>JANLUJ010000832.1:0-4608 GCA_031363425.1 Pirellula sp. | reverse complement strand
CGGTCGCTCCCGAAGGTTTGACTGGACAAGTCGTGCCAACTCCGTATCGACGATGCCACGGTTGGCAGCTTCCGCAATCGACCATTTCGGATCGCACTCGCATTTCTTAATGAGGATAACTCGATCCGCATCGAGCATCTTTCCTAGCAGCCACGCTAACGCATCCGTTGTGGTGTTCCAATTCGATAGCGGCAGCCACGGTTTCGGTATGAAGTCGCAGTTGTTGCGGTTGTAGAATGCCTGAACTCGCACCCAACATGCAAAAGGCTTACTTCGATCAAGGGATGCCCGATCGTAGACTTGAATGCCGAAGGTTCATAAACGCTGCTTTGCGGTTTAATCAAATCGCAAACTTCAAGCTTACAGGAACTTCGCGCAAGGCCTATGAGTCGATCGAGTCGAGATCAAACTCAGAGATCGGCCGGTCGAGGCCCGAACCTTCCGACTTCGGTGTATCTTTTTGTTTAGCTGATCGAATGGACGTGACGACCAATCGGCCGACATCCAGTCGGACCACACGAACCAATTTGCCAGCATCAATTGGACCGCTTTCGCTAAAAGCCTCGTAGCTCTGATTGCCGATTTGTACCAAGCCGCTTGGGATCATCTCACTCATAGCAATTCCCTCGGCACCGACAAGCGAATGGAAGTCTTTTGATTTCGCCGCGTCCGACCATACAAATTCACCCGCGCGTTCCGGTGCGCTGGTCATCCGACGTCCGATCGGCGTCCTTGGCCAGAGTTCCAAAAACCCCCAAATCATCAACGGAGCGGCCCCAAGTGTTGCAATCAACATCCAAACGCCAGCATTGGTGCTATAACGAAACGCCACCAAGACTGCAGCAAAAGCAAAACAAGCCGTCACACCGATCAATACACCGCCAGATGGGATCATTAGATCGATAGCAAAGATAACCAATGCAGCGATGAACAACAAGATTGCAATCGCAAGGAGTGACAAGTCCAAAACCTCTCGGAAAACATGGAAGATTCTTTTGTGTGACCAACGTTCCCGCCTCCCTTGCGCACTTGAAATCGTGCGAAGTAATTTGAGAACCTAAAAAAGAATCTACTTCAAAATCATATCCTCTACCGTCTTACCACCTGGAATCATAGGCAATACATGCTCCTGGAAAGGGACCTCGACATCCAAAACATACGGCCCTGGGTAGCTGATCATTTCCTGCAACGCGGCGTCCAAGTCCTTCTTTTTGCTCACGGTGGCAGCACCACAACCGTATCCCTTCGCAATCTGGACAAAGTTAGGGTATCGCTTGGCGGCATAGGAATGGGCTACCGTCGATCCTGGCCCACGCGCTTCTTCGTCATCGATAGGTCCCAAATAAGTATGAGCTCGATTGGAGCCTTCGAATCGATCCTCCCACTGCACCACCATACCGAGGTGCTGATTGTTTAACAGCAACACCTTCACCGGCAACTTTTCGCAATGCAATGTAGCCAGCTCTTGAATATTCATTTGGAAGGAACCGTCCCCGTCGATATCAATCACCAATGCTCCCGGATGCGCGGCTTGGATTCCCATAGCGGCTGGCAACCCAAATCCCATCGTACCAAGTCCGCTACTGCTCATCCACGTGCGGGGCTTCCGGAACTGAAAGAACTGAGCAGCCCACATCTGATGCTGGCCCACTCCGACCGAAACAAACGTATCTCGGTTTTTGGTCATATTCGACAAGGTTCGAATCGCATGCTGTTGAAGAATACCTTCAAACGCTTCGTCGTAGGCAAATGGATGTTTCGCTTTTTGAGCTTTGCATGTTGCCACCCAGGCCGATATGTCGTCCGGCTTCTCGACGATTTTATTCAATTCCCTTAGTGCGTATTTAACATCACTTCGAACCGATATGTGAGCAACTTTATTCTTGTTTAGCTCAGAAGCGTCGATGTCGACGTGAATGATCTTCGCGTTCTTAGCAAACGAAGCCAATTGTCCAGTGACGCGATCATCGAATCGAACCCCCAGAGCAATCAGAAGATCACAGTCTCGAACCGAATAATTGGCGTACGCGCTTCCATGCATACCGAGCATGTCCAACGACAATGGGCCATCTGCTGGATAAAGCCCGAGCCCCATTACGGTCATCGTGATTGGAATGCCTGTCTTTTCAATCAGCTCGCGTAGTTCTAAGTGAGCTTCGCCGGTGACAAGGCCACCTCCACAATAGAGTACCGGGCGCTTGCTATGCTTGATTGCTGCAGCTATCTGCCTGATTTGCTCGGCTTTTGCGTTCGGGTACTTGGAGGGTTGATAGCCAGGCAAATCCATCGGAACATCCCAGTCTACCTCGCAGCTACTCATTTGTACGTCTTTAGGCATATCTACTAAAACTGGCCCAGGTCGGCCTGTGGTCGCGATATGAAATGCCTCCTTCATCACGCGAGGAACGTCTTCCACCTTGGTTACTAGGTAGTGGTGTTTGGTAATGCCCCGACAAACTTCAACGATTGGCGTCTCCTGAAATGCATCCGTGCCGATTACCTTCGTAGGAACTTGGCCGGTTATGGCCAACAAAGGGATGCTGTCGAGTTTCGCATCCGCGATGCTCGTCACCAAATTGGTCGCGCCCGGACCACTTGTCGCCATCACTACGCCGATTTTGCCGGTCGATCTGGCATATCCTTGTGCCGCAAAAGCGCCCCCTTGCTCGTGACGTGGTAGAATAGTCCTTAGCCGATCTTCATAGCGTGTAAGTGCTTGATGCATCGGCATGCTGCACCCTCCCGGGTACGCGAAAATGACTTCTACGCCATGATCCACTAGGGATTTCACAACAATTTCGGCACCGGTCATGACCGTGGTTGATTGGCGGTTGGAAACGGAAGCCATTCGCTTTCTCTCCTGAAACTGTTTTATAACAGTCTGAAAAAATGAGGTCGTCTGAAGTGAACTCGTGGCTTCGAGCCGCGAATCGTCGATTTTGAGAGGGTTTCTCAAAGCATTTACGACAAGGAAGTATAGCACGGGGTTCAGTGATCGTCGATTGAACACGAGGCTGCATTAACACATTTAATAACGCCTCTCGACAATGGTCCCGTTATGGCATCCAGACGAGACGGAGGAGCTATTGTTAAGTCGGGTCCGGAACATTCAGTTTTCTCTGTAATAGTTTGGCAGAAAAATGGCTGGCAAAAAATAGGCAAGTCTTGGTTGTTTTGTTTACCGACAGCCAAATGCATTCGTTTTTCACCCAACATCTTTCTGCCAATTCGATTCTCGAACGAGAACACCATTAACGCCTCGAACCAAAACTAGATCGCTAGACCGATGGGTCTGGTTAACTTCGACACCCACCAAAGTGAGGAAGAGCCGCGAATCCTCTTGCTGTAGTTTTCTGATTTTTGTGGATAGACTCAGGTCGACTAGTACCGACCAGTTGTCCAATTCGAATATACTCCCTTCAAGTCCAAGTCTGTTCGTCTCTATCTGACTCTATCTTTCGTCTCTATCTTTCGTGTCGGCAGGTTATGCAGTGAAATTCGATGCAGCGAAAATCGATGATTTCAAGCTAGAGCGACCGCTTAATAGCTCCCTGCGTTACCAGAGCTTTTTCGCTACAAAAGACAATTATCCGTTTCGCATCGTTCGATTTTTGCGAACCGATGATCCGTCGGGAGCTGAACTTTTTGCCGCCGCGATTGCTTCCATTCATCGGTCGGTACTCGTTTCTCACAAAGGTGTACTTCCGATTTCTATTGTGGAAGACACACATAATGCATTGGTGACGTCGACCCCTTATGTTCACACCCAGAATTTGAAATCACTCAATCCTACCGTCCAGGATTGCCTCGCGATTTTTTTGGCTGTTGCTGAATCACTCGCGTCATCGCATCGAATTGGGGTGGCCCATGGCAGTTTGCGGCCATCTAACGTCTATCGGACTAGCAACGATTTATTAATCCAAACTCGAAATTTTAGCAGCGTTTCAATCGACCTGTTGGACGGCCTTCTGGACGAGGACCAAACTGCAGAAAGGTTCGGGGCTATTGCTCTCGCTGACGATATCGATGCGTTGGGTTCTCTTATGAACGACATGCTGTTTCGCTGCAACCCGAACAACCAATTGAATGCAATCAAGCCTTTGCTTGTGCAAATGCGTCAATCGAAGTGGATCGATCGCCCGTCGATTGAGGAAGTCATCCAAAGCTTGAACGATTGCATCGCTTTGGAACAGACTGGTTCTGTCAACTTGGACAAGAATAGTAATATTTCATTGAATGGCATGCACATGCGTTCAGGGGTCTCGGGCAATGATGCGACTCAAGAGATTCCTGCCTTCGCGGTCGAGGCAATGGCCAAGGAGCAATTGGTTCCAACGCACATGCCGCAAATTGGACGCTTTTCGATCGAACGTTCTCTTGGCGAAGGTGGAATGGGAGCTGTCTTTTTGGGAATAGACAAAGGCAACGATCAATTGGTTGCAATCAAAGTGCTCTCCGAACGAATGGCAAAAGATGAAAAGGCAACGCGGCGATTCGTAAAAGAAGCCCGTTTGATGTCCACCGTTGATCACCCTGCGATCGCACGTCTGATCGAGTTCAATCGGTCCGGCGACACTATGTATTTGGCTATGGAGTACGTCCCCGGCG
>JANLUJ010000819.1:0-1588 GCA_031363425.1 Pirellula sp. | reverse complement strand
TGCATCGATTGGAGTATGCGACACAGCTGTAGTCCCGCAACCGCGAAGCGAACAGAATCATCAAATTCATGTGAATATCCATCGAGAATCCCGATTGTACGGGTGTGATTTTTTCGAATTCCAATTCTTGATAGTAATTTTGCTTTTGTCTCAAGTCAGAACATGTATGCTCCCTCCTCGGCATTTCAAGGCCACTTCGCCCAGCCTTTCAATCGCTCTTTTGGTTCGATTCTAAAGTAACGTCTTGTTTGAGCATGGATTGGAGTTACCAATGATAAAATCGGTCTTGTCACACCATCAACATCCAGATATTCGCAATCGCTCCGGAACAGTGTTAAGGCGTTTTGATCTCGAACACAACTCGATACCCGATACGAATCTGACGTTTGTAAACGAAATCGCCTCAAATTTGCGATCCGACGCAGACCCGACGCACGAAATTCAAGACTCAGTGCATCGCCTTTTTGTCGAATGCAAGATGTTAAGAGACCATTTAGTAAAAAGCGAGTGGGTAAAGTGTGTTAAGCGAATTCGAGAGTCTGAGTTGCTGCCTCTCGTTCACCAAGATCCGTTCACAAGTAGAGCCTTCAACAAACCACGAGGGTACGCTGGCGACGCCGTGATGATGGACTATATATACGGCCTGGAGGAAGGATGGCAACCACCAACAACGAGTCCGCTCGGACAATGTGTCTTTCAGTACACAACCCGCGCCGCAGCGTCTGCTGGGGTTCGTGCCAGACGTGAATTCATCGCAGAAAAACTTGATGAAGTCGCCCGTATCCGTACACTTCCTGATGTATTGGCTGTCGCGTCAGGCCATCTTCGTGAGGCGTCGATGAGTTCCGCTGTACGACGCAGCAAGTTCAATACTTTTATTGCCTTGGATGCGGATGCAATGAGCCTAACTGAAGTCGAACGAAGTTTCGCAAGGTTTGGAATTCAAAGCGAATTGGCCGATATCAGGAAAATGCTGACAGGTCGCATGGACCTCGGTTCGTTCGATCTAATCTATTCGACTGGATTGTACGACTACCTGAGTCAAAAGACGGCGCAAAAACTAAGCTACCATTTGTTTTCCATGTTGAAACCGGGGGGCAAATTAGTCGTCGCAAACTTCTTGCCTTCCATTCATGATATCGGATACATGGAGGCCTGCATGGATTGGTTCCTGGTGTATCGCAATCGCATGGAAATGATGGGACTGACAGAATTGATCCCCCAACATGACATGCGAGAAATCCTCGTCACTGTGGAGGAGAATCAAAACATCGTCTTCCTTGAGGTGACGCGATCCTAATCCGACTTCATCGCTTGCAAGCGAGCAATGACGATGTGCCACCTGCCGTAGGTTACTCTTGCCGAGAGTGACTGGTTTTGCCTTCCGTCCGGCTTGCCCGGGCGGAGGCCACAATTGGCAGCTACCTTGAAACGCTAATCGTTTCTAGCTCTCCGTTGGCCTTGTGCCAAATGGCACTCACTTTGCAATTGGCGCAGGCAAAATACTGAGCCGCGGGCGCTAGCCGCGTTACGGTTTTACAGGCAAACACGGTTGTCGCGGCGAGCGCCCGCCGCGCAAAATTTAAAA
>JANLUJ010000815.1:0-4363 GCA_031363425.1 Pirellula sp. | reverse complement strand
GCCAAACTAAATATCCAGATGACGGCTTCACGCGACCAGTCAGCTTCTATCGATTCCTTTATCCCCAACAAACGGGTCAACGGAATGTTGAATACACTCCAAGCGTAGGCTTGCCCAATTGAAAGATGAATGCAAAGTGCTGCAGGAGGGATGAACCAACGATTGTAATCGGGTGCCGCCACACTGTGCGATTTGTCCAACAATTTAAACATGTACGATACCCCAAACTACCATAGCGTACGAAAAGCTACATACTACACCCCAACACGCTTTCGCGCCGCTAGTCGTTTCAGTCTATCCGATCGAGCAGTCGACCAGTTTTCATGTCGACCCATAAAGGTTCTTGCTTGTCGCCAGCATTTGCGTAACTTTCAATCCGATGAACGAGCGACCGAGGGGCTTTTCCATTCCCACGCCGCCTAAGTCCAACCTGTGGAAATGCGCCTGGCCATGAATCCAGCCAACTTGAATTACCTATTAAGAACAATCACAATACCCTGTCCTGGTTGAAATCGTCCGAAAGATCAAACAAAAGGTTTAATCATGGCCAAATCGCCTATGGAAATGAAAGCAGCGATGATCGCTGGACTTCCCGAAAAAACTGGTAAGTCACTTGAACAATGGCACAAGATTGTGCGCTCCAGCAAACTTTCAAAGCACAAAGACATCGTTACGTTTCTCAAGTTGGAGCACGGGATTACACATGGCTTTGCCAATATGATTGCTTTGCAGTTTCTGGAATCGGACAGCCATACCGCTACAGATACTTCTGCATTGCTAGACGCTCAGTACAGTGGAGCCAAGTTGGAGATGCGACCCGTGTATGAAGCGATCCTTGCTGCCGTGCAAAAATTCGGTAACGACGTCGAAGTCTCCCCGAAGAAGCAATATGTTAGTCTGCGTCGCAACAAGCAGTTTGCCATTGTCCAGCCATCAACGAATACACGGATTGACGTCGGAATCAACCTAAAAGATACCCAGCCAACGAATCGCCTAGAAGCCGCCGGAAGCTTTAACGCAATGGTGTCGCATCGCGTTCGTATTAGCAAAACATCAGAAGTCAACAAGGAGTTAATCGGCTGGCTCAAGAAAGCATACGAGGGGTCGTAGTAGCATCGTCGTCCTGTGGAAATGGCAGAAGCGTCTTGAAGGGAATTGGAAGTTGGCGCAATGGTGCCTCAACCCGTCAGTCCTTGGTCACGGTTATGTGTTTATCATCGCAGCCCGAAACGGTGCGCAATTCCCAGAAGCAAAAGTCGACTTCCTAAATCGAGGCGTCAGTGGGAACACGTCCCGCCTCGCCTAAGAAGGACTAATTCACGGTCGAACCACCGTCGGCTCGCCCCACCGCCGTGACTCTTTCTTCCACGCGAGCGGCACCCTCAACTGGAACCGCAGCAAAGCGCTCGAGACAGGCAGTAAATTCTGCGCCCAGCAATAGAACACACGATGAGTAATAAACCCATAAAAGAATGACCACCAAAGAGCTCGCGGCGGACCCAAGGCGCGCTGCGGGATCATCGATCGACAAATAGTAGAACAAGGCCGTTCGTCCCATCGTAAAGAGAAACACAGTCAATAAGCCACCCAGGTAAGCATGCCGCCAAGGTACCCGAGCGTCTGGCATGAAACGAAAAATGGCCGTAAAAAAAACCCATGAGGTGAGCAAGCTGATAGATTGATTAATGAAGTTTGGCAGCATACCGGACAATGCAAAATAAGAGGATACAAAGCTCCCGATTGCCGCGAGCAGGGTTGAAAGAACGAATGATACTAGCAAGAGAAATCCGAAGCACAGAATCATCCCCAGGGAGACTATTCGTTTCCAAAGAAACGAAATGGCAAATGCGCCTTCAACAGGTTTTACTCCCCAAACTCGATTCATTGAACTCTGCAAAGCGCTTACTAAGCCTGTTGCTGCAACAATGACTCCAGCCAAACTCAGTAACGACTTCCACCATGTCCCATCACGAGTGCGACTCAGTTCCAAAATGGTTCCGATCTCCGCAGAAGCTGCTTTGTGGCCAATTAGGTTACTGGCTTGCAGCCTCAAAAACTCCATCGCTCTTGCCGACGCTTCGTCCGGAGGTAAAAACGTAGTCATACCCGCCGAGACGAATGTGACCAACAAAAATAGCATTGGCGGAAGGGCAAATAGAGTGTAAAAAGCCAAAGCCGCCGACAGCGTAAGACAATCATCTGAAAAAAAACCATCGATCGCATGTCGGATTGCATAGCGAATCGAATGGCAAATCGAAGGGCCAGAACTTCGATTTTCGGTAATCAATGTGGAATTCATAGTCCATCCGAAAGCGATTTTCGTAACATCCATGCGATGCCAGTGGCATACAGAGGTCTCAGAACGCAGCGCATGAAAAATCTTTCCAACGTCCAATACTTTCCAATCGCCAACCTTACTTTCTAAGATCGATCGGTGACTGCAAAGGCGGCGTCGATTGCGGGGGGCTGGGGGGAGAATCCATCAATGGAGGAGGAAGGTCCGATAAGTGAAGCCAAGCGCGACTGCGATTCCATCGCTTTTTGACGACGCACTTCCTTTTCTTGTTCTGACCATGATTTCCGTATGGCCAGTCGTCTACCTTTCGCGGATTCTGATCCCGCAACGATCGATATTAGCGATTTGATTTCCATATTGACACTCCACGACTAACTGATTCCTTAAGATAGCAACATCTGCCTGAAGTTGGTATCGAAACGCAAGTTGCGTGCCAAATCTGTTGCCGTCAGTACGGTGTGATTGATCGTCGCTCGTACTTATAAATGTTTGACAAATAGTTCGCCGTGACCCTGCATTTCGACGACAATCACTTGTCGCGTTTTCGAAAGATCGTCAATCCATCCCATCCGATTGTACGTTTTTTCGTTAGCACAATGTTGCTACCCAATCGAGGCTACTAGCTAAGCTCTGCTTGGCGGATTACTCCCCGCTTAGTTATTTGCTAACTTGGATTGACTGTCAAAACGATTGCTACCTCAATATCTTTGTCAATGCATCGCGTAGAAATTTGAACGTCGCGGTTGCTGAGGGAAAGAATGCATGAGCGACAAAACTGAAGGGCTGAATTGACATGTGCCAGCTGGCTTTCGAATTCCAAATCGATTTTCTCGACTAGCCGCTTTTTCGTCATATTCTTTGCAATTTTTCGCACCTCCTCTTTTGTGGCTTCGGCTTGAGCGGATGCCAAACGCTTTACCAGCACCCCTTTCATTCCCGTAAGGTTAGTATCCACCTTCGTGATCAACACAATTGTTTCCAAGTGCAACTCTGTTGGTCGACTGGTAAACCGCTGACCATCAAAGCTCACAACCTTCAGTGCGGTGAAGGAACTCGATGTTTGGGAATCGATTTGCGCCGGACCATTCTTTCCTTTGTTTTCGCACTCAATAAAACCTTTTAGGGTGCATTGAACACGTGCGTTGCCATCAGCTTGTTCGATTTTTGCTACGAGACTACCTTTGCTTTGGGAAACTCCGACAATTTTCGTCCCAAGAATTTCGCACTTAACATCCTCTTTATGAGAAAATCGTTGATCGAATTGAATTTCGACAAAATTTGAATTCACCCTGAAGGAGCTTGCAGCGGCACTTGGATTTATCTGATCTGGTTCGGCAGTTTCTTGACTACCCAGTCCTGCCAAATGCCAAATCAAATGCCCTACGACTAATGTCCATGAACCCATTTTCATGTTCTCCCATGTAATTGACTATCGACTCAGTGCCCGTTTTTACACTCTCTCTCGACGACGACCAAAGACTCGCCGAGGTGGCATATAAAAATGCCTTCAAGTGTTTGAACGCAACTGAAGCATGAACCGTGCCAAAGAGACCTTTGAAAAAATGGGAGAATCGTTTCGGCTCTTAGGCAGTCCCTCATCGGTTAGATGTGACCGGCAATCGCGCAACAAGAAACAACATCTAGCAGCTCGTCAAGGAAACGCAATTTCGTTCGGCTGCAGCGCGACCGTGAAGACTATCGCATTGAACGGCAATCGCGACATACCGCGATACATACGCAATCGGTCAACCAGAAGAAGCTAACGGAATAGCGTTTGCTTACTTGCTAAAAACAGATCTAGAATGTTTAGATCCAACCCTCGACCCGTTCAACTGAAACTCTGTAACCTCGCGAAAGAACCCCTGCTACGAATACTTGCGACACTTGCGGGACCACCCCGACGGCCAATTCATTCAACCGCATTAAGACCTTGAAATACTGACCTTAGAATAGCATCTAGTTTTGGGAAATCCAAAGGTTTAATCAAATGATGATCAAAGCCACGCAGTCTCGTTTGTAAACGATCTAGATCTTGTCCGCGGCCTGTCACCGCGGTTAAACAGGCCG
>JANLUJ010000814.1:0-6262 GCA_031363425.1 Pirellula sp. | reverse complement strand
GGCGGTCCGAATGTTATTGGCGGAATAAAATTCTATGGTTCAAAGGTTTTTGATTGCACACCAACTGGCAAGAAGTACCAATCGATTGGCATTATCGAATTGAAACGAACTGGGCAAAAAACACCATCGGCGCTACCGGTTCAATCCATACCTTTGAACGATGACTTTAGGTCGACGAAAATGGTCGCTGTTGTTGCAACAACTAAGCGAGAAAGGACTCACTATACTTTGTTGGATAACGAAGGCCAAATGTTGCGATCACTCGAACACATCGAGGTGCCAGTTGGTTGGGGATCAAACGGACAGTTCGTGGCATTCGACTTAAATAGAAACAGACTCTACTTGCTGTCCGCATACGATGAGACGTCCAGAGTTCAAACGCTTCATACGCTGGATCTGACCGGAAAGCGATTGATGTCTCGAGAACTAGCCGGCAGTAGCTGTCGAATTGCCGTTGACGCGGAAACGGGAGATCTCTGGATCTTGAACGTGCAGTCGATTGGTCGTTCAAAAGTAGAGCTGATCGACCAAAAGGGAAATCTAACCAAGACCTATTCACTAGAGGCATTTACCCTTTGCTATTCTACTGTAGACAAGGCGTTTTGGTTGGTCGGTTCCCACGGTGTCAACAAAGTAGACGCCGCAACTGGTGAGTCAATTGCTTCCTATCGGCTACCCGCGGGAATTTGGACACTGAGTAATGTTCTCCCCGATCCGGAGGGTGGAATCGTAGCCGTCGAACAGTGGGCCCCAGATTTGCCGAAATCTGCAAATCGCATTTGGCGTTTTGATTCCAACGCAATTCGAGTTGGATGCATAGACGTGGGCAACGCGATGGTAAAGAGTGTGGCTCTGGTAGACGGGGAAATTTGGGTCAGCGGCATCAGGACTGATGGGCTATTGTTGGGCAATACGAAATTTGAGAGCGCTTTCTTAGGTTTCGATCGCAATCTGGAACCATATAAGGATCGAGAATTGGGATTCACTTCCCTTGGTGCCGAAGCCGATGGCAAATACGTTTGGGCAATCCACGATAAAAAACTTCAAAAAGTGATCAAGGACAAGGATGGTCGAATACATGCGACAACAGGTAGCGCCTTTCCTATCGAGGGCGCGATCTGGGCGAGTGGCAATTAATGCTTCTCCCCTCACTTCGACTTAAGGCACGCGATCTGATTCTTCGAGATTAGTAGTCAAAGAAGCCTTGGCCTGTTTTAACGCCGAGCCGATTGCTATCGACGTAGGGTTGCAAAATGTCGACTAGTGGTTGCCACACTTCGTCGCCGTCGACGAACCTCGCATGCGACATGGTTTGATGAATCAAGTCGACGCCGATTTGATCCATGATTCCAAATGGACCAATTGACATCCCCGTAACCTTCTTCCAAGCCATATCGATATCGGCTGGCTGCGCGACCTTGCGATCGACCAATTGCAGGGCCGATTGCAGCAGCGCTTTCAACATCCAATTGAATACATAGCCGGGATTCTCAATCCGTTGCACCAACGGTGTTTGACCAATGCGAATCGACAACAGAACCAATCGCTGAAGCATCGAGTCAGCTGTCATTGGTCCGGACGCGATGTCTACCAAGGTGGCTCGCCAGATGGGAACGTGGAAATGAAAGTTTGCAAACCGCTCCGGTGAAACAACGTGCGGTTGCATCATCGACGGCGTAAAGTACGAGCTGTTCGATGCGATAATGGTGGGAGATGGAAACCGTTCCGAACAACTTTTGAGGATGCGCCGCTTTAAGGAAAACTGTTCGCTGACGGACTCTAGGACCAGATCGAATTCTCCGACCATTTCATCGATACTATCGGCCGTATGGATTCGGTCAGCAAGTTGGTCGTGGCTCACATCGGGCCAATATCCTTGTTCGAAGAAGGATTCACGTTGGTCCAAGATCCATGTTCTGGATACGTCCAAGGCTGATGCATTGCTATCGACGAGGGTAGCGTCCACTCCGTGGGATGCCATTTGTCCAGCGATTTGGCGGCCTGTCCAGCCAGCTCCAATTATCAATACGCGTTGAATCGGCGGGGATGCAGGGATTACGGTTTCGGTTGGAGCCATTGCTGCTGATGATGTTCGCACAGTGACAAGAATTGTTCGGCTGCGAGCGCAGCTTGCTGTGCGGCATCATACCATGCTTGCTGTTGGGCGAGCAGACGCAACAGTCTCTCCCGTTTGAAGTCTGCATCCGCGACTAAGCTCAGGACCTTCGGCTCAATGTGGCACCGTGGTCTCCACCGTGATTCCATGAACCGTGATTCCATGAACGGTTTTTCCACAAACCTCGATTCAGCCTTATCCAATCGGAGCTTGGCGCTTCCATTCTTAGGTAGGCCAAGAATGCTGTCTATGGCCGACGGTTCGCAATCGAAACTGCTTTGTTGACTGCTATGGTTCTGAGTGTGCGTACCAGCCGAATCGCAACCCGGGACTAGTGTAGCTCGGCTCTCCGAGCCGAGAAGAAACGGTACGGAGTGCCGTTCTACACTAAACGAACGGCCCGCTAGCGCGGGCGGCTCACCTTTAACTCTACTTTTGTCGATTACTTCCATTTGTTCTTCGGTGGAACGAAGGAATCGATGGCTGACAATTCGTCGCCGCTGACTGTGGCTCCAAAGCGGACACCCATTTCATTAATCTTGTTGGCCGCCTGTTCGAGTTGTTCCCTATTGTTCAGTTTGAGGGCGACCGATTGCGCGATGTTGATGGTTTCTGCCAGGACTGGATGGTTTAGTTTTGACTGAGCTGATTTCAAACGCTCCAGCGAACGAGCGGTACGTTGGGCAGAGGTGATTCCAAAGGTGGCCTTTTCGGTGGCTTTCGAAGTTGCTCGCATGCTAAACTCCAAGTCGGCGATCATGCCGGCTACAAACATCGCGCGCAATCTTGGGGGTGCTTCTTCCGCGTTTACTTTTCCGTCGGCTCGAACAAAATTGTGGCGAACCGTTCCCTGCGACCAACTGACCAATTCGAAATCAAGACTACCGGCATTGTGCCCACCGACGTTGACTAGCTTTTCGTCAGGGACGGTATGGCAGCGGTAGCAGCTTTGCGCAACGAGATAGACATTGACTGGATTTCGCATGCCTAGCTCGATGCTAGACGTAAGCCTTTTGATTCGATGTTCCGCTGACTCTTGATTTCGCGCCGCATTGGGTCCGCCGTAATCGTTATGAACGGCAATCCAGTCCCGGGCTGCTCCATGGCAAGACTCACAGGACACGCCGGCAATCGCCTCAAGTCGGTTTTCGACTTGGCCCATGGTGTAATGGCATTGGATGCAATTGGAATCGCTTTTGAAATTGGCAATTCCGAGCTTGTCTGCGATTTTTTGAGCTTCTGGTTTCCGATGCAACGTCAGAAAGGTATCGTTGTGAGGTGTTCGTTTCCACGTTTGAATTTCGGCAGCGTGGCACTTCTCGCAACTTTGGACGCCGAGAACTTTATGAGGATCGATTGCCAAGTTCCACTTTTGGTCGCGAGGATCTGACTTTCCCGATGGAGGTGTGGCCATTCCCAGAGCAATCGACACAATTAGCATCGAGCAACCAAACAGTGTTGTACGGGTGCAGGCGTTTCGATTCAATTCAACTTGACTCACGTTTAAGGGCTCTCGCTACGCAGGATTGGTTTGAAGATTCGGAGCGCGAGAAGGTTTCTATTGCCTCTTCTTCGGGTCCGCAGGACACTTGTTCTTGAGACGATCTTTGGAAACATAGACTCCAACTTGCACTCAAGCGTCGGGAATTAGATAATCGCTGCCACTTACAAAGTGAGATCGCGTGGAAAAATCCATACGACCAGCGTTTTCGGTTCATTTGGGTTTCATCTTGGCTATCCCGAAAGCAAACCATCATCAGCGACCTGTCACCAAAAAAGAAAGCCATGCCGCTAGAAAAAACTGCAAAGCCCAGCCTGCGTGTGCTCGTCGACCGAATTGTGTCGGGTGGACAAACGGGGGTGGATCGTGCAGCCCTAGATAGCGCGATCGAGCTTGGGATCGAACATGGTGGATGGTGTCCGTTGGGGCGGATCGCGGAGGATGGCCCAATTCCTGAATGTTACCTGCTAAAGGAACACCCATCACCCAAGTATTCCGATCGAACCAAGCGCAATGTCATCGATTCGGACGCGACGTTGGTTCTCTACCATTCGAACCTCGAGGGAGGTACTCTCAAAACGCTACGTTATGCAGAAGCCGTTCTCAAGCCTTGCCTTAGAATTCGATTGACACATCCGGGGCGCATCGAAAGAGTTCGAGAATGGTTGGTTTGCAAGAACGTGCGTACTCTCAATATTGCGGGGCCACGAGCGAGCAAAGAACCGGAGATTTACCAAGTTGCTTTTGACTATTTGGTCATGCTGCTTAGCGGTCGGTCGTTGTAATAAATGAGGCCAGCTTCAGCTTGAGGACAGGCTGAGCTACGTGAGTGAGTCGCTATTTTTTGATGGTTGCATTGGCTGGCACTTGGTCGGCTGCGTAGCGCCAGTTTTTGACATACCATAGCAAGTCGGCCATTTCTAATACGGAAATTTGAGATTCGATCCCTTCGGGCATCAATGACATTCCGGAACTTTTCAGCTCTTCGATTTCCGAGCGGCTCAATGTCGTCAAGGAACCATTTTGGCATTGCAAAGTGATCGTTTGCGAGTTTGAATCCTTGAGCAATCCTTCGGTAACATTGCCGTCTTCAGTCCGAGCCAGATAGCGAAAATAATTTGCGTCGATCGAGCGATTGGGGTCCAGGATCGATATCAGAAGTTTCTCAAAAGTCTGCTCGCGCGAGTCGGAGATGTCCGGCCCGACGATGGCACCAACGCCGTCTAACTTGTGGCAGGCGGAACAGTTCTTGTGGAAGACCGCTTTGCCGACATTCTTGTTTGGATTGACCTGAATCGTCGAAAGCTGCTTTGAATACTCGTCGATTACTTTTTGACGATTGGAATTGATTGAAGCTGAAAGCACCTTCGCAAGTCGCGACGCTATGGAGTCGTCTCGCACCATTGCCAAGTTTTGGATCTGCGAGGCATCGAACGTTTTTGTGGATAGTTTTCCAGACTCAAGCCGATCGACCAGCATTGAGAGTCGTTTTGGATGGTTGCGAATCGCATTGAATAGGTCTTGTCGTACTTCAGGCAAGGTGGACGGAAATCGATCGAGCAACCATATGGCAAACTCAGATGTGTCATGTGCGGAGCAAGTTGCAATAGCTGTTTTTAGCAATATAGGGTCAGTGCTCCCCAACAGTTTAAGCGAAAGTGCTTTCGATGAGTTCGAGTTGCTGGATGCAAGTATCGCGAGTGCAGCTCGTTGATTGATAGGATCCTCGTCAGAAACCACTGAGCGTTGAATCAGGATTTCAACGTTGCTGTCCGATTCAATCGAGAGCTTGCCTGAACGAGCGATGCCCTCCAAGATCGCGAAGTGCCGAGGCAAGCCCGGAAAGAGGACTCATGCTCAATTCGGCTCGCTCGCTGACGATTTCAAAACACGGGTTCCGATTGGAACAGCCGTAACGATGCCCAAACTGGTCGAAGGATAGCCCGAACTGCGTTGGACCTGCAATGCTCTCGATGCGGCCCGTCAGCATATGGACACGAAGGTCGCATCCGGTCAAGTCGAGCAGTTCAGAAGATTGACTTCCAAACGGAAGGGTGGCTTTGATCGTACCTCCACGAAGACCGCTGGCGATGTAGAGCCAACCATCAGCCTGGATGATTGGGTGATTGGCACGCAACTGTGGATTGCCGGTTGAAAAGCCCTCTAGCCAAACCTCGGCGGAATCGGACCGCAAGTCGCCATCGGTATCGCGCAGCATCAACAATTGCCCTTGCGCCGTGACGATTGCACCGTTTTGCCAGGGTTGAACTTCGGTAGCAAAAAGGAGCTTGTCGGCGAACACTGTCGACGACTCAAAAAAACCATCCCAATCATTGTCTTGAAGAACGACAATGCGGCTCTTGGGAGCATTGCCCTCTGTTGGGTAGTCCCCCATCTCAACGACCCAAATGCGTCCTTTTCCATCCATTCGCATCGAAACAGGATCGATGATTTGAGGTTCTGCTGCGACGAGCTCAACTTCGAAGCCGGGTTCGGTTTCGAGCCACTGTAGGCTTTCCCGCAGGCTTACTGGCGAGCGAGGTTTCGATTGATTTGCGACTGCAGTCAATAGAGTATCTTTCGCGATCGCGTTGCAGCACATAACGCTTGCGCAAACGATGGTAAAAAGCAGACGTGAACGCGTG
>JANLUJ010000800.1:0-3332 GCA_031363425.1 Pirellula sp. | reverse complement strand
TCTGCAAGAAGCATGGATGGCAGTTGTGTGTTCATGCAATTGGGGATCGAGCCAACCGCGAAGTGCTCGACATCTACGAACAAGTTCTCGGCGAACAAGCATCAACGGACCATCGATGGCGGATAGAACATGCGCAGCATCTCGATCCAAAAGACATTCCTCGATTTGGCAAGCTTGGGGTCATACCCGTGATGCAAGCCAACCACTGCACAAGCGATGCGATCTTCGTTCCTCAGCGATTGGGTGAGAGACGCAGCGCGCAGGGGGCTTACGTTTGGCGCTCGCTCATCGACTCCGGTTCATTCATTCCAAACGGAACGGATGCTCCGGTGGAACGGGTCGATCCACGCGCGAGTCTTTACGCTGCCGTAACACGACAACTAACGGCAGGACAAGCTTTCTACCCCAATCAATGCATGACTCGGAAAGAAGCCCTACTCAGCTATACCCTTTGGCCAGCCCAGGCAGCCTTCCAGGAAGAGTACTTAGGATCACTGGAGAAAGGCAAAATGGCAGACCTAGTTCTGTGGGACACCGATTTACTCCATTGCCAGCCAATGGACATTCTGAAGGCAAATGTTAAGCTCACCGTTGTAGCAGGAGCCATTGTCTACAAATAGAAAAGTGTCAATGAAATCCATCTGCACCTTGGCGATCAGCAAAATGCCGTTGCCGTAGCTTGGGCGGTGATGCGGCTCCCGCCCCAAACCTTGGACTCACATGGATTCTTTCTACTATGTTAGGCATTCTTTTCGATGATAAACGTCACTGGGCCATCGTTCGTGAGTGTCACCTGCATGTCAGCTTGAAAGACTCCTCGAGATACGGGGACTCCAGAACTGCGTACGCACTCACAAAAGTACTCGTACAATTCGTTGGCAGGCCCCGGAGGGGCGGCGGAATCGAAACCGGGGCGTCTGCCCCGCGTGCAATCGGCATACAACGTGAATTGACTGACGATCAACAACGCTCCACCAACGTTTTCGACACTTAAGTTCATCTTTCCTTGAGCATCTGAAAATCCTCGCAACTTAATACACCGGTCGGCCACGTACTCCGCCACTTCTCTGGTGTCGTTCTTGCCCAGGCCGAGCAAAACAAGCCAACCGCGATTTATCTGCCCCACAATTTGTCCGGCCACTTCGACCCGGCTCGATAACACTCGCTGTAAGACCGCTTTCATAGCTCGCTCACCGAGCCCTAACGGGAGTAAATGTACCACCATTTTCTCGAGCGATCGTTTCAAGCGTAGCAAAGCCTATTTGACTGTGCAATAAAACCGTATGGATAGGAACGAGTGTTTTCACATTGCCCTCATCGTCTTTCTTTCGATTCCAAAACCTAAGATCTTCGACAGTACTATCGTTGATTTCGCCATCCGACAGCAAGAAGATCGCATCTGGCTCCAATTTCATAGCAATGCCAACAGCGGATGAAGGCAATGTTTGGCTGCCATGCTGGATCGATCGGAGCCAATTGCGGATTCGATCGAGGTTCTTGTCGACTGCTTTAAGGAACTTCCCTTTTGGAGGAGCCAAACCGAACATGGGATGAGCCATTGAATCAAAACTTAGCACAAAAAATTCTTGATCAGGGGACAACGATTTTATGGCGCGAACCAACTCTTTGCAGAGAGCCTCCCATCGAGCGCCGCGCATGGACCCAGACGAATCGATGACGAATACAAATCGATTTCCGTCGGCTTCTGCTCCAAAAAAGGAGGCACGGGTTTTTGACTTGTGATCGACGACCTCGTCTGCTCCGCCGGCTCTTGCGGCCTGGGCGGCTTGGGCTGCGGCGTCGTCCGATGAATCAGCGCGACCAATAGAGGATGCAATTGCAAAACTCGGCGTGGCGATGTCCCTCGACATGGCTGACAGCTCTATCCTGGAATCGAATGGAACGTCCGCACTAACCGAGTTCGAATCCACAGTAAAATCAAGCTCATTGATTGCGTCCGTTTCGTCGGTTGAAACCAATGCGAATTGCAATGAATTGCCGCTTTCGCCAAGCGTGGAAATCAAAATGAAGGCAAGCGTCAAGCAAATGCCGAAATGGATAACGGTACTGACCGAAAATGCAATCAGCGACTGAGTCTTGGGCCTAGAAAGCCACCTAAGTTTGCGTTGCATTGACAAAGGTTACTCGCCTTATTACCGATTGTTTTTGGAGGGACGTTCTGGACGTGGAACGAATCGGTATGTCCCACCATTTTCCTCAGCAATCTGCCTCATTTGCTTTTGGAATTCATCTTGGAAAAAATGGATGACATGAATTGGAACTTTGGGCAGTCCGGTGGTCAAAATATCGTCGCTTCGATTTACACGTCGAAGAAACTTTGCAACGTCCGCTTTTGTATCGCCATCGAACAACAAAAAAATCCCATCAGGCTGCATGCCAATTGCCTCCGCAAGTGCGTTGTTGGGAGGCAGTCCTTCCTTTTGTACCTGAACTCGACTCATCCAGTCTATGGTTTTTGCCAAGTTTTCTGGTTTTGCATAGACAGGAAACTTTTCAACAACCCCGATTTCGAAAACCATCGGATCAATCACTTTACCAAAGAAACTAATAAAATAACGTTGCTTTGGCTTCAGGGAGGTCAAAGACCTGACGATTTCCTTGCGAGCTGCTTCGAAGGCTCCGTCGCGCCGCATGCTCGGCGAACTATCCACAATGTAAACAAAGGTATTGCCGGTCGCTTTGACTCCAAAGAACTCGGTTCCGTTAAGGATTTTACTGCCAATCATGGAAGCTTGAACCGAATCCGATACCAAACTCGTGACCGAAGACGAGGCGGATAAGCTATTCTCGATCGACGCTTCGGAAAGAGATGGTTCGGTGCCCAAAGACGTTGCATTCGGCAAAAGCACGGATTGCAATGGCTCGGCGGTGGTTTCAAGGTCGGAGGCCATCTCCAAGGGTGATTCAAGCAAGACGTTTTCGGCTTCGGAGGTCGCAGAAACGATTGCAAGTAATCTCGGCTCTTGAGCAACGGAGATTGCGAAAAGCCCAAGGCAAATGACCAAGACTAAATGAACCAACAGACTCACCCAAACGTGTGGAGCCTTCCACCAATGCGTGATAGTGTTGTTTTCCTTTGGACGTTCCAATTCGGAAAATGCAATTCGTAACGCATTGGCCGAGGATGTCGTATCAATGCGTGTGCGAGTTTCGGAGTCGACCGCCTTAGTTGCCGATTCCGACTCCATAGGTTTTTCGGTTCTAGCAATAGCAAGTCGCTCGATGGAAGCTTTTTCCATCCTGGCCCAGGGAGACTCGATCGATTCGTGGCCGATGCTGCCAGCATCCGAGCCGATGCTAGCAGCATCGGC